>NZ_JBHVER010000051.1:0-30897 GCF_042802195.1 Kitasatospora sp. NPDC057500
GCCCGCCCGCACGCGGCGGCCGCCGCGTGCGGGCGGGATGGCTCCGATCACCATCTCGCGATGTCGGGGCCGACCCTGGGCAGGGCCCAGGGCTCCACGGCGCCCGTGACCAGGTCGGCAAGGAACTGGACGGCTCCGCCGGTGTAGTGCCACCAGGTGGAGCTCCGCGAGGCGACAGTGACCGCCGGCTCCTGCGGCCCGGCAGGACCGGTGGCCCACAGGAAGAGGTCGCCCTGGTTCGAACCGGCCCAGGGAAGCAGCCCGCCCGGCGCGGGGAAGGGGTGGAACGGCGCGGCGAGGTTCGCCTCTGAGTACAACTCCTCCAGATCCTCCAGCGATCCGCGTGCACCCTCCACCCAGAGCTGCTCGTGGCCGCGCTCCGGCCCGCCGAAGCCGAGGGACCTGCTCCACTGCGGTCGGCTGCGCGCCACCACGACGCGCCTGGGCTCTCTGTGCCCGTGGCGCAAGGGGCCGCTGCCGCTGCTGGACAGTGCCACCCGGCTCGCCGAGGAACAGGAGGCGGCCGTGCTGATGGCCGTCACCGAGCCCCTGTCCGTGCTGACCGGCGGCCCCGGCTGCGGAAAGTCCTTCACCGTGAAGGCGATCCTCGGCCTCGTCGAAGCGGTCGGCGGCCGGGTCGGCCTGGCCGCGCCCAGCGGCGTGCCGCGGCCGACGTCTACCTGCACCGGCACGCGATGCTGCGCGTCGATCAGCAGGTGGTCGACCGCCGACGGGCCGAGCAGCGCCGCATCGGTGCTGAGGTTCGCCGGGCCGAGCGGAAGGCGTGGGCCGAGGCTGCGGAGGCTGCGCGCCGGGCGCTGCCATGCGAGGACTGCGGCGCGGAGCACGCGGGTGGGCTGTGCGGGTCGTGCTGGGCCGTACGGTCTGTCCGCGCCGTGGTGGGCGACTGCGTGGACCTGGCCCTCGCCGGGTCCGCGGACCTCGCCGACCACCACGAGGTCAACGCCGTCGCCCTCCGAACTGAGGCCGAACTGCGCGCGGCGCCGGCCACCGCCTGCCCCGCCAGCGCCGGCGCCGGCCCCGAGGACGTCCTCGGATCCGATCTGCAGACCGTCCGAAACGCCGTCGACACCTACCAGACCGACGCCCTCGCCCGGCCGGCCCGTACGCCGCCGGCCGACGCCCGGGCCCGGAGCGGGGCGTCGGCCCGGGGCCGGTCAGATTTGGTCCGTGCTCCAGTCCCCGTTGTCCGTGTGGGGGTGGCCCATGGTCAGCCGCACGTACCGGCGGACCTGGTCGAGGTTGCCGATCTGCCCGACGGTCGGGATGTCGACCGGGGTGGTGTTCTGGCCCGAGGAGACGCGGGAGTAGTACCTGGACAGGGCGTCCCAGGAGTTCTCCAGGTACTGCTGCTGGATCGGCAGGTCGCGGACCTCCCAGTTGTTCATCGCCGCGCGGAAGGTGCCCTCGACGTCGTTGAATCGGGCGGCCTCGGAGAGCGCCTGGATCATCAGGCTCAGCGACCGGGCGGTGGCCTGACGGTTGCCCCACGGGTTGCTCTCGCCCGCGAGCTGGACGATGGAGTACCGCATGTCGATCCAGCTGATCGGCATGGCCTCCCGGCCCCGGCCGGCGGCGTTGCTGAGCGAGTTGTAGTTCGAGCCGATGTTCAGGGTCTGGACGTTGTGGTTGACCGGCGGCGCGGGAGCGGTGGTCTCCCTGATCCGCGACTGGAGGGCGTTGCCGATGTCGCTGAACTGGTAGGTGACGCCCTGCTCGTTGGAGAAGCCCCAGATGTACAGGTTGGAGGGGTTGATCCAGATGTCGGTGTGGCGGCGCTGGCCCCGGTCGTCGAGCGCGGTCAGCGAGACCTGGACGAGGCCGACGTCCTCCAGCTGCGTCTCCTGGGTGTTGTAGCCCGCCACCGCGGCCCGCAGGCTGGCCAGGAAGGCGGAGTACCGGATCCGCTCGTCCCCGCTCGGGCCGTACTCCGACAGGTCGAACCACACGTGGGACATCTGTCGCCACTCGGTGCGGGCCTGGGCGGTCCCGGCTCCGCCGAGCACGCCCGTGAGGGTCATGCTCAGGCCTACGCCGGCGAGGAGGACGGAACGGAGCCGTGCGCGGCCGGTGGTGCGCTTCTTCATCTTCTTCTCTCGTGATACTGCCGGAGCCAGGTCCTGACGACCGATCCGGTTCGCGGAGGCGCCGACAGGGGCGCCGCGGTGTTCTTCCGGGCAGCATCGTGGCACGACGGCGAATGGCCGGTGCATGCCGGGAACGGGACGCCGCGTGCCCCGCGCGGGAGGCGGCCGGACGACCGTTGAGGCGGGCGGGGGAGGGGCCGAGCGCGCCTCCCCTGCGACTCATGATCCATCAACTAGGCGATAATAAAAAGGAGTTGACGATACATCAGAATTTTGGAAGAGGATGCCCCAGCAGCGTTCGATCGGGGCCGCCCCCGCCCGCTGTCGGCCGTGGACGGGCGGCGCTTCGCTCCCGCAAGCGTGCAGGGTGGGTGCAGCGGTGGGCGCGGACGGGCAACACGGACGACATCCTCCGCCCTCGGGCGCCCGGGGCGGTCGACGGCCGGCGGTTCGCGCCCCGCCGGGGTTCGCGCGCGAGCGTGAGCTCCTCGTAGAGGTGTTCCTCGCCCTGGTCGCCGCCCACGGCTGGACCCTCGGCACCGTCGGCACTGCGGGGCGTTTCCGGTTCCCGAAGGCGCGGCTGGTCGGCTACCTGACCGACCTCACGGCCCCCGTCAATGCCGTCACCCCGGCCGAGCCCGAGGACGTCCGCCTGGCGGGCCTGCTGCTCGGCACCCGCCTGGCGTCGGTGTCCGGCGGCCCGATCGCCTACGTCGCCACCAACCCGACCACCACCAATACCACCGACGCCACCGACGCCGAGGGGGAGCGAGCCTGATGGACCGGAAGTCGTACACCGCCGAGCTCGCCGGTCTGCGCGAGCTGCGTGCCGGGATCGCGGCCGCCGAGAAGCAGGTCGCGGCCGCGCGGAAGGAGCTGGACAAGCTCACCGCCCAGCGCTCGCGCCGGGTTGCGGGGCTCGCGGGGTACGAGGGCGCCCAGGCCGCAGCGGTCGCGAAGGCCTCCGGGCTGTCGGTCGGTGACGTGGTGCGGATCGCCCCGCTGCTGGACCCGACCCCGGCCGCCGTCCGCACCGCCAAGGCCGACGACCAGGCCGCCGCCGTGCCCGCCCCGGCCCCGGCGCCCGAGTTGGTCGACGAGCCCGCGGCTGCGGTCGCTCCGGCGCTGACCCGCCCGGCTCCCGTCCGCGAGCAGCCGGCCCCGGCCGCCCCGGTGACAGAGGCGCCGGCCGAGGTCGAGGACCAGGCCGTCGCCGAGCAGGCCACCCCCGCCGCTGCGCCGGTCGTCCCGGCCGCTTCGGTCGCTGCCGCGCCGCGCCCGGCGGTCGAGGCCGGCCCGCGTGAGCTGCCCACCCTCCCGGAGGGCCCGGCCGGTGCCCGGTTCGAGGCTGTCACCACGGGTCTGGTGTCCAAGCGTCCGAACTTCGTCCAGCAGGCCCGCGCCACGGTGTTCCTGGACGCCGCGACCGGCGACCTCGCGGTGCGCGACCGCGTGGTCCGGCTCGACCTCGGCGCCCGCACCCCCGGGGAGATCCTGGACGCCGTCCTTGCGACCGCGCCCGGCACCGAGCGCATCTACATCACCGCCGGCGCCCCCTGGCACGACGGCGCCGAGCGCTACTCCACCCTCAAGGACGCCGTCGCCGCCTGGCTCAACACCCCCTCCGACCGCTGGACCACCGCCGTCGGCTCCGGCCGCGACAAGCTCGCCGGGCAAGGGGCGGGCCCCCGCCGCGTCGGTTGCGGTGGGGGCCCGGTTGGTTGGTGTGGTTGCAGGTCAGGTGGTGGCGGGGTTGAGGGTCCAGCGTTGGTTGGCGCCGGCGTGGCAGTCCCAGATGCCCAGGCGGGTGCCGTTGGTGGTGTTCCATCCGGGCAGTTCGAGGCAGCGGCCGGAGTGGGGGTTGTAGAGGCTGTTGTCGGCGCGGCGGAGCCATTTCTGGCCGCCCTTGAGGTTGTCGCAGTCGGTGAGGATGACGGGGGTGCCGTTGGCGGTGCCTTCGTCGCGGACGGTGACGCACTTGTTCTGGATGATCAGGGCGTGGTTGTCGGTGTTGAACTTGAACTTCTGGTTGGGGCCGCTCCAGCAGTTCCAGACGCCGATCTCGGTTCCGGCGCCGAGGTTGTCGAGGCATTTGCCGCTGTCGAGGGCGCTGTTGACGCTGATGGCGGTGTTGTTGATGGCGAGGTTGCTGACCTGGGGGTCGGTGAGGGCGTAGGGGTAGGCGCGGACGTCGCCGATGGCGCCGCGGAAGCCGTCCTCGTCGTGGTAGTAGATGGTTCTGGCGGCGCCGATGGTGAGGGTGCCGCCGCTGGACCAGGGGTGGGGGTTCTTGGCGGCGCCGACGGCCCGTCCGTTGACGTAGAGCGTCATGGTGGCCGATTCGGCGTTGTAGGTGCCCACGAGGTGGGTCCATTGGCCGATCTGTGGGCTGGCGAGGGGCGAGCCGCCCGCGAGGTAGTAGGTGTTGGTGTGGATCCAGTCCTCGTGGGGGGAGACGAAGGCCCAGGTGCCGGCGGCCGCCGAGTACTGGAGGTAGAAGGGGCTGCGGTCCTTGCCCCTGATCGAGAGCACGGTGCCGTAGCCGCTGGCGCTGTCGGGTCTGACCCAGGCGGCGACGCTGTAGCTGCGGCGGGTGTCGATGCCGGGGGCCTGGGAGCTGTGGTAGTAGCTGCCGCCGTCGAGGAGGGTCGCGTTGTCGGCCGTGTTGTTGCGGTCGGCGGTGAAGACGGGGTTGCCGGCGGGGATGAGCGCGTTGGTCGCGTTGCTGTCGACCACGGGCGTGCCGGGGTCGGGGTGGAGGGTGTTTTGGCGGTCCAGGTTGTACCAGTCCGGGGTCACCCGGGTGTTGGCGATCGTCTCGGGGCCGACGTCCCAGCCCATACCGGGGTTGGCGGCGTTTCCGGTGCGGTGGCCCCACCAGATCTGGATGTCGCCGGTGTTCTTGTTGAGGCCCCACAGGGCGGGGGCGCCGTTGCCGAGGAGGTCGCCGTCGGAGCCGAGGACGGGCCAGGTGTCGACGGGGACGGCGCCGATGTAGGTGGCGCCGGCGATGCCGGTGACGGTCGGGACGACGAGGGGGTTGCCGTTCTCGTCGAGGACCGGGTCCCCGAAGTCGGGGTCGACGACGTTGAGGGTGCCGGGGGTGAAGGTGTACGCGGTCAGCTCGCCCGAGGTCGCGGAGGCGTTCGGCGGGCGCATGTCGCGGGCCCACAGGCCTGGCCGGCCCTGCCCTGCCCAGTCGCCGGGGGTGATGAGCTCGCGGTCCTTCCATCCGCCGGAGGCGAGGCGGACCGGCTGGCCGAGCTGGTTGGTGGTGGTGGCGGGGAAGAACCACAGGGAGGCGTCGCTGCCGTCGCTGTTGGCCTCCACGGTGACGAGGCCGGTCTTGTTCTTGAACTCGAGTTTGATGTCGAGGTCGGTGTGGGCGGGGTCGCCGAGGGCGGCGACGCGCAGGGTGCGCGACCAGGTGTCGGCGTAGCCGGTGCAGTAGGCGGAGTCGTTGGGCGGTGTCACGCAGGCGGGCCGGCCGAGCGGGACCTTGCTGTTGTAGCGGCCGGTGGAGCGGGAGTTGCCGGGGTTGCCGTAGATGTAGAGGTTGGGGTGGTCCTTGACGTGGACGAACAGGTCGTCGACGTGCTTGCCGCCGGTGAGCGCGCCGCGGTGGCTGTACTGGACGGCTTCGGTGGCCCAGGTCTGCTGGTTCGGGGTGTCGGCGGGCAGGGCGGCGAGGGCCGCGGTGGGGCTCTTGGCGACGGTGTTGCCGGGGACGCTGTAGGTGCGCAGGTTGCCGGCCTGGTCGGTGGTGAGGATGTCGGCCGCGCCGTCACCGGTGACGTCGCCGAAGACCGGCTGCGGGCCGTCGGGGTTCCAGGGCACGTAGAAGGCGTACTGGGCGACCGGGGAGACGTTCCCGGCGTTGTCCTTGACCTGGATGTAGAGGATGTTGGTGCCCCAGGCGGTGGGGTAGACGGGCAGCCCGCCTGCGGGCATGGCGCTGCCGCACTGCCAGGACGCGGCCTCGAGTTGCGGGTCGAAGCTCCAGCGGGCGCAGACGACGCCGGAGGTCTGGCCGCCCGAGGGGTTGGGGTCGACCGGCGTGTAGGGAACGTAGCCCCACTGGTGGGTGCGCAGCTTGGTGCTCTGCCCGTTGCCCGACGGCGGGAACTGGGTGGCGAGCGCGTCGTCGGACAACTGGGTGTAGAGGGAGGGGACCTCGAGGGTGGGCGGTGTCTGGTCGACGCCGAAGTGGCAGGTGGGGGTGGAAGCCGACAGGCCGACCAGCTTGTCGCTGGACATGATGCTGTAGCCGTAGACGTGGCCGTCCTTGATGACGCCGGCGGGGACCGGGAAGGCCGCGAAGGAGCCGCTGCCGACGAGTTCGCTGTATCCGGAGGCGACATCGGGGATGCCGGGGACCATGTAGTCCCAGATGTGGCTCCAGGAGTACAGCTGCGTCTGGACGGTGCTGCTGACCTTGGCGTTGAGGTAGACGCCGTTCAGGTTGATGCCGGCGCCGAGCCAGCCCCAGCCGTTGCCGTCACCGTCACAGCCGTGGAGCTGCTGGGCGGGCGATTCGGTCTTCGGCACGGGGTGGGCGTACGGGTCGGTGGGGGTGTTGGGGATGCGGTCGTACTCCACACTGACGGTCGGCCGGTAGTCGAGGCGCTTGAAGGCGAGCGTGTCGCTCTCGTCGCCCTCGACGGTGAAGGCCAGGCTGTCAGCGCCGTTGACGTACGAGCGGTAGGCGGAGGTGACGTCGAACTGGAATACGGCGGGGTTGGGGCAGCCGGGGTTTCCGGAGCCGCCGACCATGGCGGTCGCCCCGACCTGGCCGCCGCGGTGCTGGGGGGAGTTGTTCCACGTGGTGCTGGTACTGATGGGCCGGTCCACGGCGTACAGCTTGAGCGGGAACGTCCTGTTGCAGTCGAAGAGGGAGGACTTCGCCTGCCACATCGTCATGGTGGCGGAGTTGATGTGGGCGTCGCCGAAGCCGTGGGTGTCGATCTGGAAGAAGGAACGCTCGATCCCGGTCTTGGCCTGGTACTCCTGCCGGCCGACGCCGGGCCGGTTGTACGGTTGTTGGGCCGTGACGGTCTTCCCGTAGTTGCCTATGTCCGGGTAGGCGGACTGGGTCCAGGTCCAACCGTTGCCGGTACGGTCGTCGGTGATCCAGCCCGGGTCGATGAACCACGGCCCCTGCCCGGTGGCGAGAAGGTCCTGGTCGGGGCTGAGGGTGATGCCGTCGGCGTCGGCACTGGTGGGCATGACCGCGACGCGGGCATTGCCGCCGGGGCCCTCGACGGTGCTGGTGGCCGGGACCTCCAGGTCCCCGGAGGTGGCAGCCGCTGCGTTGGCGGGTGCGGCCGGGGCAGTGGCACCGCCCGTCGGCGCGGGGGTGGCCTGGGGTGCCTGGGCCGGGGGAGTGGTGGTGCTGTCCCACATCCGGGGAGCGGGGGCGTGCCAGCGTACGGTGCCGTCCTCGGCGGCGGCCGTGAGGCTGTAGTCGGCGCCCGCGGTCACGCTCACCCCCGCAGTGGTCACGGGGAAGGTGACGGACGTCAGTGCCGGGTTCGCGGCCGCATCGGCGGTCTTCACCACCAGGACGGTGGTGAGGCCGCCGAACTTGGTGGCGGTCGCCTTCAGGTCGATGCCCGGGGCGACCTCGGGGTAGACCAGGCCGTCGCCGTCCTCGTCCACGTGCCCCTGGGTCAGGGGGAACGGCGAGTGGAGGGTGAGCTGCTTCCCGTCGGCACTGGTGAGGGTCGCCAGCGCCCCGGGGCCGCCGGCCGACAGACGGACGCCGGTGCCGGAGGCCTTCGGCCGGAAGCCGCCCCCGGGGTCGGCGACCAGGGTGGCGTCGAGTTCCGCCCACGTGCCGTTCTGCTTGACCCGCTGCCGCTCCACATGCTGCGTCTTGCGCAGACGGCCCTCGGGAGTGGCCACCGTGTCGCTGTACTCGTCGGTCAGCGATTCCACCGGCACCGCCACACCGGTGGCCTTGGCCTGGGCGATCGCCTTCTCGGCGTCCGTCGCGGGCGGGCGCATCGTGGCGTGCACGGCGTCCGCCTCGGCCATCACCTCGGCCAGGCTCTTGGGCCCGGACTGGGGCTCGGCCAGCGCAACGGGCGCCGAAAGACCGGCACACAGGACAAGCCCGAGCCCCAACACGGGCAGACGAAGGGCCGCAGGCCGGCGCCGGCGCCGGGCGGAGGGCGGTCTGGGGGACGAGGGCACGGCAAAGCCTTCCCGACGAGGAGAGTTGGCGCGGAAACGGCCGTGATCGGCGCTGCGCACAGGACAGACGCAACCTGTCGCTATATATGACGTGCCGTCAATAGTGCGTCCACGTCAGTGGGTTGATTTGCCATTAGTTCGAACGGTTCGTTCGTATGGTGATTTAAATCACATGGCGCGGGTCTTTGTCGACTCCTCGACACCGGTTGTAAACGACCCATAAGGTCGGCTGGCCTTTGATCAACTCGCCGTGTCCCCGGGCGCGGTCACCAACGGAGGGTGACGGTGTTCTCTCACCGTGCTGGATCGGCCCGTGTCCGGGCCGCCAAGCTGCGACGCTCGCGAACCGCCCTGCTCGCCACCCTGGCGGTCGTCGCCTCGCTGGTGGTGCCCGCCGGGGGAGTGGCCTTCGCCGCGGCCCCGGACTACCGGCGTGTCTGGTCGCCGCCGAACACCCCGCTGCCCGGTACCGCCTCGGTCGCCGGCAAGGATGCCCCTCCTGCGGAGCCCGCAGCGAAGGCCGTCCAGGCCGAGCCCGTCGAGGACAAGAGCGGCCGAGCCGCTCCCGTCGGTACGGCGACAGTCGACCTCGCACCGGTCCCCACCGCCGAGGCGAGCGCCGCCCGGCCTGACGCCAGCGCCACCACGCCTCGGGAACCGGCCGCGGCGCCCGCAGTGAAGGCCGGCGACCTGCCGGTGTGGCTGTCCTCCATAGCCGGCGGCGGCAACCCGCTGCCCGAACTGCGGGCAGACACCGCCAGTGGCCGGGTGACAAGCCCGAAGGTCAACGTCACGGTCGCCGACGCCGCCACCGTCAAGGCCGCCGGCGTCAGCGGCGCCCTCGTCGCGCTCTCCCTCGCCGACCAGCACCCCGCGACCACCGCGCGCGTCAGCCTCGACCCCGTCCAACTCGCCCCCGCCTACGGCGGCGACTGGGCGAGCCGCGCGACCCTCGTCGAGCTGCCCGCCTGCGCGCTGACCAGCCCGGGCGCCCAGCAGTGCCGCACCCGCACCCCCGTGCCCTCGCACTACGACCCGCAGACCAACAGGCTCGTCGCCGACGTCGACCTGCCCGCCGCGCAGGGCGCCCCCTCCTCACCGTTCGCGAAGACCTCCAGCGCCCCCGCGCAGGACTCCGCCACCACCGCGCCGGCGACCGTCCTCGCCCTGCAGGGAACCCCAGGCGGCGAAGCCGGCACCTACAGCGCCACCAGCCTCAACCCCAGCCAGGGCTGGTCCGCCGGCGGCTCCTCCGGCTCCTTCAGCTACAGCTACCCCGTCCAGATGCCCCCCAGCCTGGGCGGCGGCGTCCCGCAGATCGGCCTGTCCTACGACTCCGCGTCCATCGACGGCAAGACCTCCGCCACCAACTCCCAGGCCTCCTGGATCGGCGACGGCTGGGACCTGGGCTCCGGCTTCGTCGAGCGCTCCTACCAGCCCTGCTCGAAGGCCGGCATCGACAAGTCCGCAGACCAGTGCTGGGCCGGCGCCAACCTGACCCTCTCCCTCGCGGGCCACTCCGGCCAACTCGTCCCCAACGACGGCTCCTGCGACACCACCGACCCGCACAACGAACTGTCCAACTGCACCTGGCGCCTGCAATCCGACGACGGCACCAAGGTCCAGTTCCTCACCGGCGCCGACAACGGCACCTGGAACGGCTCCTACCTCAAGGTCACCGACACCGGCGGCACCACCTACTACTTCGGCCTCAACCACCTCCCCTCCGCCCAGGGCACCCCCACCAGCACCGGCCCCGAAACCCGCTCCGCCTTCACCGTCCCGGTCTTCTCACCCAAGCCCGGCGACCCCTGCTACGACCCCGCCAAGGGCAACGCCTCCTGGTGCCACGCAGCCTGGCGCTGGAACCTCGACCACATCGTCGACCCCCACGGCAACCTCACCACCTTCACCTACGCCCCCGAGACCAACCACTACGCGCTCGGCGCGGGCCAGAACAACGGCACCGGAACGAACACCCCCTACACCCGCGCCGGCACCCTGCGCTCCATCGCCTACGGCCAACTCCTGTCCGACCAGCTCGCCGCCAACGGCACCCACCCCAGCGCCTCCCAGGTCCTCTTCGACACGGGCGAGCGCTGCCTCGTGGGCGGCTGCCAGCCCGACCAGCGCATCCCCGCGAACGCCGGCAACTGGCCCGACGTCCCCCTCGACCAGCAGTGCTCCGCCACCGACCCCTGCGCCAACGCCGGCCCCAGCTACTGGACCACCCGCTGGCTCACCGCCATCACCACCAAGGTCCGCGTCAACGGCGAGTACCGCACCGTCGACACCTACCAGCTGACCCACACCCTCGAAGACCCCCACGACACCAGCACCAACCCCAGCACCCCCTCCGCCGTCAAGCCCCTCATCCCCTGGCTCGCCTCCATCCAGCGCACCGGCCACAGCGCCGGCCAGGCCGACATCCCCCTCGCCCCGGTCACCTTCGACTTCATCCTCCTGCGCAACCGTGTCGACGGAACCGTCCCGGCACGCTCGGAGTTCTACCGCCCCCGCATCTCCGCCATCACCACCGAGACCGGCGGCGCCATCCGCGTCGAGTACCTCCGCCAGTCCTGCTCCCGCGTCACCAACACCATGCCGGCCGCCCCGGACAACAACACCCTCGCCTGCTACAACGTCAAGTGGTACCAACCCAACGCCCAACCGAGCGACGCCCCCGTCGACGACTGGTTCCTGCGCTACCCCGTCGCCACCGTCACCGTCGACCCCCGCGACTTCGTCAGGGGAACGATCGGCCAGACCACCACCTACACCTACGGCCCCGCCGCCTGGCACCGCAACGACACCGAAGGCATCGACACCGCGGTCCGCACCTGGGACCAGTTCCGCGGCTTCGCCTCCGTCACCGCCGTCACCGGCGCCCCCAACCTGCCGCAGGAACCGCAGACCAAGACCGCCACCTACTACCACCAGGGCATGCACGACGACCACGACGCCGCCGGCAACCCCCGCACCCGCACCGTCCAAGGCCCCACCAGCGGCCCGGTCACCGACCACGACTGGCTCGCCGGCCAGGTCCTCGAATCCGACACCTACGCCGATGCCGCCGCGACCACCCCCGTCGCCAGCAGCGTCAACACCAGCGCCAACCCCGGCGACCCTGACAACGCCCCCCAGACGACCGCCACCCACAGCCGCGGCCCCGGCCTGCCAGCCCTCAAGGCCCGCTACGCCGCTCCCCGGCAGAGCACCGTCACCGCCAGGGCCAAGAAGGCCGACGGCACCTGGCGCACCACCACGGACACCACCTTCACCGACGCGAACCTGCCCTACCTCCCCGGCAAGGTCCTCCAGCAGGCCGACGGCACCCCCGACGCGTGCGTGCGCACCACCTACGCCACCAGCCCCAGCTCCCCGATCACCAACGCCGTCGCCGAGACCTACACCGTCTCCGGCCCCGACGCCTGCAACGCCACCCCCACCGCCGCGAACACCGTCTCCGCCGGCCGCACGCTCTACGACAACCAGCCCTTCGGCAGCGTCGGCGCGACCGCCTCCGCCACCGGCCTCCAGGTGCTGGAGAAGTACGACGCCAACGGCACCGCCCAGTGGACCACCACCGGCACCAGCGCCTACGACGCCTACGGCCGCCCCACCACCGTCACCGACCCCACCACCACCGACACCGCCCACCCCAACGGCGCCGCGACCACCACCCTCTACACCTCCGCGGCGCCGGGCGAACTGCCCAACAAGAACACCGTCGTCGCCCCCGCCCCGGCCGGCACCCCGCAGGCGGCCACCGGCTGGACCTCCACCGTCACCCTCGACCCGACGCGCTCCCTGCCGCTGACCACCGCCGACGCCAACGGCCGCACCGTCACCCAGACCTACGACGCGCTGGGCCGCCTGACGTCCGTCTGGCAGGCCGGGCGCACCACCGCCGAGCCGGCCGACTACAAGTTCACCTACCAACTGCGCAACAACGGCACCTCCTCCATCACCACGCAGACGCTGCGCGCCGACAAGACCTACGAGAAGTCCATCCAGATCCTGGACGCCCTCGCCCGCGTCGTGCAGACGCAGAGCGACCCGGCGATCTCCGCCTACGCGGGCCGCCTGATCACCGACACCTTCTACGACTCCCACGGCCGCCCGGCCGCCGCCAACAACACGTACTACAACAGCCTCAACCCGCCCATCACCACGCGCTTCGAGCCCGACAACGCCAAGGTCCCCAGCCAGACCCGCACCGTCTTCGACGGCATGGGCCGCGTGGTCGCCGGCCAGTCCCTCGCCTACGGCGTCCCGCAGACCACCACCGCCACCTCCTACCCCGGCGCCGACCGCGTCGACGTCACCCCGCCGCAGGGCGGCCGGGCCACCACCACCGTCAGCGACTCGCGCGGACGCACCCTTCAGCTGTGGCAGTACCGCACGCCCGCACCCACCGGCAACCCCGCCGACGCGGACGTCACCTCCTACGCCTACTCCCAGCTCGGCACCGAGACCTCCCGCACCGACGCGGCCGGCAACACCTGGACCTACGCCTACGACCAGCGCGGACGGCGCACCAGCACCAGCGACCCCGACTCCGGCACCAGCACCGTCACCTACGACGCCGCCGGACGCGTGGCCACCACCACCGACGCCCGCGGCCAGCGCATCGCCTCCACCTACGACCTGCTCGGCCGGCGCACCGGCACCTACAAGGACTCCGTCGCCCCCGAGAACCGGCTCACCGGCAACACCTACGACACCGTGGCCAAGGGCAAGCCCGCCACCTCCACCCGCTACGTCGGCGGCCAGAGCGGCGCGGCCTACACCACCGCGGTCACCGCGATGGACACCGCCTACCGGCCCACCAAGTCCACCGTCACCATCCCCGGCAGCGAGGTCGGCCAGACAGGCCCGCTCACCTTCACCTACCAGGCCGTCTACAACCCCATCACCGGCGCGCCGACCAAGCAGTCCCTTCCGGGGGTGGGCGACCTGTTCGCCGAGGTGGTGACCTACAACTACGAGGCCTACGGCCTGCTGCACGACATCGGCGGACTCGGCGGCATCGCCTACGACGTCCAGTCCGACTACGACGCCTACGGCCGCACCATCCGCTCCACGATGAACCCGTACGGCACCCAGATCGTCACCACCAACACCTACGACGAATCCACCGGCCGCCCGATCAGCCAGTTCGTCGACAAGCAGACCGCCACCACCGGCTCGGTCCAGCACACCACCTACGCCTACAACCAGGTCGGCCGGATCACCGCGATCCGCACCATCCCCAACAACACCCCCTCCGCCACCGACCTGCAGTGCTTCAGCTACGACTACCTCGGGCGCCTCACCACCGCCTGGAGCGACACCGGGACCCTCCACCAGGAGCCCAACCCCGCCGTCGGCGGCCAGGGCCGCTGCTACAACGCCACCCCCACCAGCGGCGCCCAGGCACCGGCCGCCACCACCGTCGGCGGCTCCGCCCCCTACTGGCAGAGCTACCAGTACGACCTGACCGGCAACCGCACCGGCATGGTCGCCCACCACCCCGGCGGCGACACCTCCAAGGACGTCACCACCACCCAGACCTTCCCGGCCCCCGGGACCCGCAACACCCCCACCACCAACCCCGGCACCGGAGGCGGCACCGGCGGCCCGCACGCCCTGCTCACCTCCACCAACCGCGTCGGCGCCAACACCCCGACCACCAGCACCACCCAGTACGACGCCGCCGGCCACACCACCGCCGTCACCGACACCGCCGGCACCACCACCCTCACCTGGAACGGCGAGGACCGCCTCGAATCCCTCGCCAGCACCAGCGCCGGCACCACCACCTACGTCTACGACGCCGACGGCAACCAACTGGTGCGCCGCAACCCCGGCAAGACCACCATCAACCTCGCCAACGGCGACGAACTCGTCTACAACACCGCCACCAAGACCCTCACCGCCGCCCGCTACTACGCCATCCCCGGCGGCATCACCCTGGTGCGCCAGGGCGGCAACGAACTCACCTACCAGTTCGCCGACCACCACGGCACCAACAGCCTGGCCATCAACGCCAGGACCCTCACCGAGAACCGCCGCCCCACCGACCCCTTCGGCAACCCCCGCGGCACCCAGCCCTCCGTCTGGGTCGGCGACCACGGCTTCGTCAACGGCACCAAGGACGACGTCACCGGCCTCACCAACCTCGGCGCCCGCCAGTACCAACCCACCACCGGCCGCTTCCTCAACCTCGACTCCATCCTCGACCCAGGCGACCCCCAACAGTGGAACGGCTACGCCTACTCCGAGAACGACCCGGTCAACAAGTCCGACCCCAGCGGCCTCAAGTCCGAGGAATGCGGCACCCTCTACGACTGTGGCCCCGCCGGCACCATCACCATGAGCAACGCGGCTCAGACCACCGCGAACCCCGTTCCCGATAAGGCTCTTGACCGACTGCACGAGAGCGCTCCCGGCTACCAGAGTTCCGGCGGTGGCGGTGGCGGTGGCGGTGGCGGTGGCGGCGGTGGCGGTGGTGGTGGCAGTGGTGGCGGCGCTCCCGCCCCGGTGAACACGAGCGCCAAGAAGGCCGCGGACGCCAAGACGAAGGTCATGGACACCGGCAAGAAGCTCGCCAAGATCGTCGCCGACGAACTGGGCATCACCGACGCCATCGACTGCGTCACCACCGGCGACCTCGGCTCCTGCGGCGAAACCGCCCTCAACGTCGTGACCAGCATGTTCAGCGGCGGCCCCTTGACGAAGCTCCTCGCCAAGTACGCCTTCCGCTGGAACAAGGCCTACGAACTCGCAAAGACCCTCAAGACCCTCGCCGGCGAACTCTTCGACGGCCTCAAGACCTGGCGCCGCGAATCCAAGGCCGCCAAAGAAGCCGAAGACGCCATAGCGGCTGCCTGCCCACGCCCCATCTCGGCACCCCATAGCTTCCCACCGACGACACCCGTCCTCCTGGCCGACGGCAGCGCCAAACCGATCGGCGACATCACTGCCGGCGACCAGGTCCTGGCCACCGACCCTCAGACCAACACCACCTCCGCCGAAACCGTCCTCAACACCATCGTCACCCCCGACGACACCCTCTTCACCGACCTCACCCTCACCACCACCACCGGCCCCAGCACCCTCACCTCCACCCAGCACCACCCCTACTGGGACACCACCACCTCCCGCTGGACCCCGGCCGCAGACCTCCAGCCCGGCCACACCCTCCACACCCCCGACGGCACCACCGCCACCGTTCAGACGGTCCGCAACTACGACCTCCCCCCGACCGAGGCCCACGACCTCACCGTCTCCAACCTCCACACGTACTATGTGCTCGCGGGAACCACGCCGGTCCTCGTTCACAACTGTGGCGAGGGGTATGCGGACGTCTATTTCGATGACGCTGAGGGACATGCTTCTATCGCGGTGACGCATGGAGGAAATACGGTCCACAGTGAGGCCGGCTGGAGGGCGGCGTCTGGGGACCTATCGATCGCCGGCCTCCGTCCCGAAAATTCCCCGCATGCACCTGGAACAATTGTTGTCAGGGTCCCGCTCCCCAATGCCAAGAGGGCGCAGGATGCCCAGAGGGCTATGGATGAATACAGCATGGGGCCTTACAACAGCAATACGAACAACTGTGTGACATATTGTGCTCGAATCCTCGAGATTGGTGGCTACAAGGTTCCGGTGAGAGAATCCCAGGACGTCGCAGGTTGGCTGCTAAACTCTTCAAACCCGCAAAGGAGGCTGTAGTCGTGGCATCAGATGGGTGGGAGTCGCTAAAAGGAAAGCCGATTAATTGGCAGGCTCCGGACCGATTGCGTTCCCCAACTGCTTCAACAGCGATCAATCTTGCCGTTCAAATGATGGGCAGCAATATCATCGGAAACAAGCTAATCGAGGCTGTCGCAGGGTTTGCTGCCGCCCACGCGCGAGTTGAGCTGTGGGCAGGGAGTCATCAGCCGCCGTTGACGCTCGGGCAAAGGTTCGCCGTTGGGCGAACCACTTCCGATGCGTTGAGAATCGTCTACGACTCCTGGATTACATATGAGCGGGCATATAATTCGGTAGATGGGAGGGTTCTTCAGGTGGAGCAGGAGGCAAGCGCTCTCATTCTTGCGATTCGGGAGGCTACTGCCATCCTTGCGCGTATACGGAACGAAGGAATTGGGTGACTCGAGGCGTCGCTCTCGCGTGACCAATTTGTGCGGTGACCGCGTTGGGCGAGGTCAACGGTGGCGAACGCCCTGAACTGTTTACGAGTGCTGGATTGAATATGAGCTGGCACGCAACTCGGCAGGCGGGAGGATCTTTTGGGCGGACGATGAGGTGAGTTCCTCGGCTTTGGCCTGCTCCCGCTGCGCGAGGGTGTACCGCTTCGGGTCGTAGCGCTCGTTGGCCACATAGCCGGCGGCGTCTCCGTTGGGGTGGCCGGTCTCCACTTCCCGGATGTGCCGCAGCCACGCCAGAGCGCGCTCCCGGGCCGCGGCGGGGGCGGTCTCGAACAGGCCCCACTGCGGCGCCGCGTCCACCACCCGGTTCTGCCCGGGACCGGCCAGAGCGAAGGAGGGGTCCGACTGCGAACAGGTACCCGGACAGCACCACCAGGTCCTGCTCGCCCTCGGCCGCCAGATGGACCCGCTGCCCGGACAGCGCCACCACCTGCCACCTGACGTCCCGGAAGTCGACGTGCCTGCCGACCCCCACCACCGGTCGTCCGCTCTGCCGTGCCACCTTGCTCACCGCTCCTCGCCCTTCACCCCGCGCGAACCCGCACCGCCGACGCCCCGCGCCGACGGCTCGTCTCCCGCACCGTCATCCGCACCCGGCTCGTCATCCAGGTCCGGGCCGTCCCCGAGCGGCCCCACCAACGCACCACCGACGCCGCACTCCACTGCCCGGCGGTTGCCGCCCTGCCCGGACCCGGAGACCCTGTGCCCGGCGGGAACACCGGCCGGCCCGACGGAGACCCGCTCGTGCAGGGGTCTGGCCAACGACACACTCAGCCAGCCGTGCCACAGGGCGTGAAAGAGCGCGGGCAGAAACCTCGACCGGGCTCCCGACCGCCGTAGCCCCCTCGATCAGGGGCCTCGGTCGCGCGAACGCCGCCAGCACCGCAGCCATCAGCCCGGCCGGGCCCCGATTACGCGGGTGCCGGTAGCCGGCCAGCCACTTCAGGTTCGCCGCCAGCACCGGCTCCAACGGCTCCAGCCGCCGGTAGCGCCAGCCGATCTCCTCACACGCCGCCGCCACCACGGCACCCGCCCGCTGCGCCCGCTCGCCGCCCGCCTCTGCGTGGCTGGGGCAGTCGGCCAGCAGGGCGGTGCCATCCGCGTACCGGGCGAACAGCTGCGGCACCCACGACCGCACCCGGCCCCGCCCATCGCGCCACACCAGCCGCACCGGCCGTCCCGCCAGCCCGGTCACCTGCGGGTCCCGGTCCAGCACAGTCAGCCGGGTCCGCATCGCGTTCGACCCGGCAACCACGTGCCGCCCGGTGGTCGCCGACCACCACAGCCCCGGCCCCCACCTGCGCCCAGGCGGTACCGGGAACGCCGAGACCGGGTCCAGGTCCTCGAACGCCACCGTCACGCAGGCGTCCTCCCACCGCTGACGCACCTCCTGACCGACCGGATCGAGGAACACTGCCTCGAACCCCGCCCGCCCATCCACATCCGCCGATCCACCCGACCCGGCCCAGCCGTCCACGCCGCTCACGGTTCTCAGCCAACCCGCCACACACGCCCGCACGGACGGCTTTCCCCGTTCCCGCCCCACCCCGCGACCAGGTGCGGTAGAGACGCTCCACGCCCACCCGCGTTCTCACCCGGACCCACACCCCACCGACCGAGCCCAAGCCCGGTACACCCCACACCAGTGCTGCTCCACACCTGGCCTGCACCCCGGACCCGCCGAGGCACCCCCGTCAACCCGCCGAACCCTCTACCGCACCGTCCCACCACCGGCCCCGAGCACCTCGGCGAGCGCGTCCGGCGACAGCCCCGCCCACGCGGCCACGTCCTCGACCCGCACTCCGGCCTCCACCGCCGCCTCCGAGACCTCCCGCACCGCCTCCTGCAACTGGCCCACCGCGTACCCCAACCCCCGCAACAACCGCTCGGCGGCCTGCGCGCTGCTGCCCCGCTGCGCCCCGCGCAGCTGGACCAGCTGCTCCTCGGCGCTCTCCAACAACCCGCTGATCAGCATCCGCCGCTCCGGCTCCACCACCGAGCGCCATACCGTCCCCGACCCCGGCAGTCTCGCTTCCTTCGTCAGCGCCCGCAGCTGCGCCGCCATGCTCGGCGGCTGGAGCTCACGGCGTACCCACCACAGATCGTCCCGGTGACCGGGCGGCACGGCCACGCCGCGGCGCCGACGGATCACCGCACCCATCCACGCGGTCAGCGGCCCGCCGAAGTCGACCGCGGCCAGCGCCCCCAGCCACCCGCGCCCCACCCGCTCACCCAGCCGCCGACAGAACGCCCCGTCTGCCGGCAGCGCCCGGGGCCGCCCGGCCCCGCTGTCCCGCCACACCAGCTCGGCCATCACCGGATCCAGCAACGCCCCCGCGACCTCCACCACCTCCGGGAAGATGGCAGCGTCCCTGGCCACCGCCCGCCACCGCCAGAAATCCCCGCCTGCGTCCCCGCCCGCCAGGGCGTGCAGCCGCGCCGGCCACACCCGCTCCTGCGGCCACTCCAAGGCCTGCTCCCACCACCGGCACACCACCGCGTACGCCACCGCGAACACCTCCCCGGGCCCCACCCCCGCCCGCACTGCACGCCTCGCCACCCGCGCCCACCGCCGCCGAGCCCCCACCACCTCGGGCAGGCCGCGCACGTCCAGGTACTCCACGTCCTGGCCGAGGTCGGCGTCCGCGTCCAGCAGCCACCGCCCGTGCCGCACGCACACCCGCTCCCACCGCTGCGCGTACCGCACCACCCGCACCGGCGCCCCGGTCCGCCGCGCCGCGCACGACCGGCACCCGAATGTCACCGGCCCCACCACCGCACCGCCCACCCGCCATGCTGCCTGCGGCCCGTTCCCGCCCGCCCGTGAGGTCAGCTTCTCGTCGTCCAACCCCCACGCAGGCAGCGCCCACCCCAGCACCTCTTCGCCGACCCCGCACAAGCCGGCCAGCACCCGCCGCCCCGCCGCATCCAGCAGCACCTCGGCGTCCGCCCGCAGCGCTCCGCTTGTCAGTCTTCTCTCTAGTGTCCTGCGCCAGGAATTCGTTCAAGATATGAGGCGAGTCGTTCGAGGATCTCGTCGGCGGTCCTGGTCCAGGCGAAGGGCCGGGGGTTCTCGTTCCAGGTCTTGATCCAGTCCCGGATGTCCTTCTCCAGCGCGCGGACCGATGAGGTTTGAGGGGGGTGTAGTTGAGGTGTGGGGTGGTGTGTGGGCTGGGGTTTTGTGGGTGGGGTGAGAACGGGTGTGTGGGGGTTGGTGGGTGTGGGTGGTGGTTGTGAGCTGGGAGTATCGCGGGTTTGGTGAGTGTGGTGGCCGGTGTTGAGGGGTGTGGAGTGTCCTAAAGGCTGCTTCCACGTTTTGGCTGGTCAGGGCTGTTTTGCCTGGTCAGGTGGGGTGTCGTGGGGGCTGTCCGGGGGCCCGCTGGTGGGCTGTTCTCATTGATCTCGGGGTGTTCTCGGCTCATCTCGGGTACGGGGGCGATGGCGCGGGGCCGGTGTTCTCGCTGTTTCTGAGGGTTTCTCAGCCGGTTTCGGTGGCTGGTGTCCCTGCCTTCATCGGGTCCGTCCGCGGGGGCGGGGTGTGGGGTGGGTTTCGGCGAGGTGGTCCAGGCGCACCGCATCGAGGGTGGTTCTGGTGATGCGTTCGGTGCCGTCGAGGATCGCGGTGAGGGCGGCTTCGCGGATGAGGCGGGCGAGGCTGCCGATACGCCCGGCGGTGCGTTGGTGGAGGTAGGGGGCGTGGCGGGACAGGGTGCCGGGCCGGTGCCGCCGGAGGTCGAGGGCTGTTTCCATGTCGGTGACGAGGTCGGTGAAGGGGCGTCGGGTGCCGAGGCGGGCGGGTAGGGCGCCGGTTTCGACGAGGCTGGCGCGGGCGGCGAGTTGAGCGCCGCGGACCCCGCTGAACAGGGGTGTGGTGGTGACGTCGATGCCGGCGTAGACGAAGGTCGCGCCGATCTGTTCGGTGAGGTCTTTCAACAGGTCGGCGGCTTCGGCGCCGGTGGTGGTGCGGGGGTTGAGGCGGTGGATCTCGTCGATCAGGACCAGGCGCACGCCGGCGGTGTTGTAGGTGTGGCAGACGGCCTGCATGAGTTGGGCCTGGGTGGTGCGTGTGGTGGTCGGGATGCCGAGGTAGCGGGCGAAGCCCGCGGTGAGGGTTTTCGCGCTGGCCCCCGGCGGGACGAGGACGTACGCCACCGGCACGGCCGGTGGCCCGTTCCCGGGTGGGGCGGGGTGGTGGCGGGTGTGGGCGAGGTGGCAGGTGCGGCCGACTTCGAGCAGGGCGGTGGTCTTCCCGGTGGCGGCGGGCCCGGTGAGGATCAGGCTGGGACGGGCGGTGGTGCGCTGGTGGCGTCCGAGCAGCATCAGACGCCGCACACTGAGCGCGAGGGTATCGATGGCGGGGGTGCGGACGGTGACGAACGCGGAGTGGTAGGCCAGGCGCTCCTCGATGCTGCGTTCCGGCTCCCCGGGCCTGGGTGGTGCGGGGGCGGGGGTGGTGGCGAAGGTCTGGAAGCCGTGCCAGGTGTCGACCGCGTACGGCTCCACCGGCCCCGTCGTGGTGTCGGTGGTGTTCGTGCCGGTGCTGTTCACCGCTGGGGCCCCGTTCCTCCGGTGTCCGATGATGCCGGAGCGTGCCGGTACCCGCTGCACGGGCTCTGACCGGGCGCAGCGCGCCCGGGGGCTCCGGGGAGTTCCCGGTGGCGCGGCCTGCAGCGCCGCAGCGCCCCGGCACGGCCGTGCTGCGCCCGACTTCGGCATGCCGTGGCCGCTGCCGATGCAGCGCGGGGGAGATGGTGGCCGCCTGTTGCGGGGGTGTGGCGGTTGTTCACCATCGGTCGGCTTCCTGGTGGGCGTTCCACAGGCCGAGGCCGGTGTAGGGCGGTGCGGGGGAGCGGCCGTCGTTGCCTTCGTCGGCCCAGCCGTCGCCGTCGTTCTCGTCGTCGGGCCACCCGCTGGTGTCGGGTTCGGCGTCCAGCTCGTCCAGGCTCTCGGTGTCTTCCCGGCCGCTCGTGTCCGCGTCTGGCCGCTTTGGTGCGCCGGCGCGGTCTTCCCGCCCCGGCAGCCGCGCTGTGCTGTCGCCCGTGTCGGTGGGGTGGGGGATGCGGGCGGGCATGGCGCGGGTGAGGAGGGCTTGTTCGGCGCGGGTGGCGTGTCCGGCGCTGCTGCGGCGTTGGAGGTCGTCGAGGGCCTGGGCGAGGTCGGCTTCGTGCTGGTCGTGGTCTGCGCGGCGTAGGGCGGTGGCGCGGATGTGTTGCCAGGTGCGGTCGTCGAAGGGCTGGTGGACGTGGTCGCGGTGGATCCAGGGGATCTCGACCAGGTCGTCGCGGTCGGGCAGGCGGATCCAGATCTGGCGCAGGTCGTGGGGGTTGTGGTGGACCTCCCACCGGCCGCCGCGGGCGGTGGTGGGGGAGGGCCGGCCGCGGTGGGGGCCGAGGAGGTCGTGGTCGTAGGTGCGCTGCTCGAGGCGGATGCCGTGGTCGCTGATGGTGAGCCAGCGCACGGGCAGCAGTTCCAGGTAGTCCCGCCCGGTCAGCGGGACCGGCACGTATCCGCAGACGGCGGTCAGCGCGCCCCACATCTCATTCGGTGTCAGCCGTGTCTTGGGCAGCACGGGGTGGCGCAGCCCGTTGTGGGGGCGGTGGTGCCAGTGGACGAGCCATTCGTCGAGGAGGTCCTGCAACTGGTCGACGCTGTAGCAGGCGTGCTGTTCGACGTCGCGGCCGCGCTCTGTGACGTTGGAGCCGGTGTAGCCGGGCAGGTGCTGCCACAGCAGGGTGTTGAGGGAGCCGAAGGTGCGCTCCACGATGCCCTTCGCGGTCGGGGCGCGCGGCGGGGCGGGCTGCACGCTGATGCCGAGGGTCTGGCAGGCGGCGGTGAACGTCTCGGAGAGGTAGATCTTGCCGCGGTCGACGACGATCGTCTCCGGCACCGCCACCGGCCGTGCCGCGGCGCCTTCGAGGCGCTCGTCGGCCGCCAGCAGTTCCTCCCGGTGGGGGATGGAGGAGCGGTCGAAGCGCAGGATGTTCGGCCAGGTGGGTCGGGCGGGGTGGGGTACGGCCATTTCCGCCAGCAGCAGCGAGGCGTCGACGGCTTTGGTGCTGTGCGGGCGCAGGACGGCGGCCAGGATGGCGCGGGTGGCCACATCGACGGCGATCGTCAGCTCGGGCCGGCCCAGGGTGCCGTCGTCGAAGACCGCGAGGACGTCCAGGCGCGTGGTGTCGATCTGCACCTGCTCGCCCGGGCGCAGCGCCACGGTCGGGGTGAACGCCCGCCCCTCCCGCGGCCCGGGAACGCCGTCTCCGCGGCCGTGGATGTCCTCGCGCGGGTCGGTGAGGGCGGCCACGAGCCGGTAGAAGGTGGCCTGGGAGCACATCGCCACCGCGTCCCCGTGCCGCTCGGCCAGAATCCTGGCCGCGACGGGGAACAGGGCCTTGACGGTGCCCTTGGAGCGTCCGCGTCGGCGCCGGATCGCCTCCTTGACCGCGGCCACGACCCGCTCGTCTGTGCGCCCCGCAGGCATCGGCCCGCGGGTGGTGCGGTGGTCGACCAGCCCCCACAGGCCCTGCTTGCGGTAGTCCAGCCGCATCTTCTGCACCGTGGAGCGGGAGACCTTCCCGAAGCCGAGCGCGGTGAGCTCCTCGGCCTTGGCCTGCTCCCGCTCGGCGAGGGTGTACCGCTTCGGGTCGTAGCGCTCGTGCACCACATAGCCCGCGCCGGCCCCGTCCGGGTGCCCGGTCTCGACCTCGCGGATGTGCCGGCGCCACGCGAGCGCCCGTTCCCTGGCCGCCGCCGGGGCGGTCTCGAACAGGCCCCACTGCGGCGCCGCCTCCGCCTTCCCGCCGGCCTCGGGGCCGATGAGGGCGAACGTGGGGTCGGCGAACAGGCGCCCGGCCAGCACCACTTCCTCCCCCTCGTCGGCAACCAGGTGGACGCGCTGTCCCGCCAGGCCGACGACCTGCCAGCGCAATCCCCGGAAGCGGACCTGCCCGCCGACCGCCAGCACCGGACGCCCGCCACGCCGTCGTGCCGCCGCGCTCACACCCCACCCCCGCCACAATCGCCGGCCACCCCGGCTGTCCCCATCCCGCTGCTTCCTGCCATGGCTTGTACGGATCCCGGGCCGACGAGGACGCCCTGGTGCAGCGGGCGTTCCAACGACACACTCAGCCGGCCGTGCCACAGGGTGTGGAAGACGGCGGGTAGAACCGTCATCGGGGGGCCGAGCGCCTGAACGCCTTCCAGGAGCGGCCTCGGCCGCGCGAACGCCTCCAGCAGCGCGTCCACGACCCCGGGGCGGCCCTGGTAGCGGGGATGGCGGTAGCCGGCCAGCCACCTCAGGTTCGCCGCGAACACCGCATCCAGCGGCTCCAGGCGCCGGTAGTGCCAGCCGACCAGGTCGCACGCCGCCCGGGCCGCCTGCGCGCCGCGCAGCGCCCGCTCACCGCCCGCCTCCGCATGCCCCGGGCAGTCGGCCAGCAGGGCGGTGCCGTCCGTGTACCGGGCGAACAGCTGCGGCACCCATGAGCGCACCGAGCCCCCACGGTCGCGCCACACCAGCCGCACCGGCCGCCCTGCCAGCCCTGTCACCTGCGGGTCGCGGTCCAGGACCATCAGCTGGGCGCGCATCGCGTTCGACCCGGCGACCACATGCCGCCCGGTGGTCGCCGACCACCACAGCCCCGGCCCCCACCGCCTCCCGGGCGGCACCGGGAACGCGGACACCGGCGCCAGCTCCTCGAACGCCACCGCCACGCAGGCGTCCTCCCACCGCTGCCGCACCTCCTGGCCGACCGGATCGAGGAACACCGCCTCGAACCCCGCCCGCCCATCCACATCCACCGGGCCCGCAGACCCACCCGCCCCGGCCCAACCGTTCACGCTGCTCACGGTTCTCAGCCAACTCGCCACACACGCCCACGCGGACGGCTTTCCCCGTTCCCGCCCCACCCCGTGACCTGGTGCGGTAGAGCGCCCCACACGCACCCGCGTTCTCACCCGGGCCCATACCCCACCACCGAGCCCAAGCCCGGCGCCGTCCTACACAACGCCGGCCTGCCCCGGCCCGACGACCCGCCAGACCCCTTCTATCGCACCGCCCGGCCACCATCCCCGAGCACCTCGGCGAGCGCATCCGGGGACAGCCCCGCCCACGCGGCGACGTCCTCGACCCGCACTCCGGCCTCCAATGCCGCCCCCACCGTCTCCCGCACCGCCTGCTGCAGCCGGTCGATGCCGCAACCCAGGCCCTTCAGCAGCCGCTCCGCCGCCTCCGCACTGCTGCCCCGCTGCGCCCCACGCAGCTGGATCAGCTGCTCCTCCGCGTCGTCCAGCAAGTTACCGATCAGCGCGCGCCGCTCAGGCGCCACCGCCGAGCGCCACACCGTCCCCGAACCCGGCAGCCTCGCTTCCTTCGTCAGCGCCCGCAGCTGCGCCGCCATGCTCGGCGGCTGGAGCTCACGGCGCACCCACCACGGCCCATCCTGGTGACCGGGCGGCACGGCCACGCCGCGGCGCCGGCGGATCACCGCTCCCATCCAGGCGATCAGCGGCCCGCCGAAGTCGACCGCGGCCAGCGGCCCCAGCCACCCGCGTCCCACCCGCTCACCCAGCCGCCGGCAGAACGCCCCGTCCGCCGGCAATGCCCGAGGCCGCCCGGCCCCACTGTCCCGCCAGACCAACTCGGCCATCACCGGATCCAGCAGCGCCCGCACGACCTCCACCACTTCCGGGAAGACCGCCGCGTCCCGCGCCACCGCCCGCCACCGCCAGAAGTCCCCGCTCGCGTCCCCGCCCGCCAAGGTGTGCAGCCGCGCGGGCCACACCCGCTCGTCCGGCCACTCCAACGCCAGATCCCACCACCGGCACACCACCGCCCACGCCACCGCGAACACCTCCCCAGGCCCCACCCCCGCCCGCACCGCACGCCTCGCCACCCGCACCCACCGCCGCTGCGCCGCGGCCATCTCGGGCAGGCCGCTCATGTCAAGGAACTCCAGCGGCTGGTCCGCGTCCGCGTCCAGCAGCCACCGCCCGTGCCGTACGCACACACGCTCCCACCGTTGCGCGTACCGCATAGCCCGTACCGGCGCCCCGGTCCGCCGGGCCGCGCACAACCGGCACCCGAACGCCACCGGCCCCGCCACCGCACCGCCCACCCGCCATGCTGCCTGCGGCCCGTTCCCGCCCGCCCGTGCGGTCAGCCTCTCGTCGTCCAACCCCCACGCCGGCAGCGCCCGCCCCAGCACCTCTTCGCCGACCCCACACAACCTTGCCAGCACTTGTCGCCCCGCCGCATCCAGCAACACCTCGGCGTCCGCCCGCAGCGCACCGCTCTCGTGCCGCAGACGGTGGCCGCGCCACTGCCAATGCGTCAGCAGAGCTGCTTCGTCCAGGCCGTAGCGGGCAGCGACCCGGCCAAGAAAAGAGAAGGCCGTCTCCCCAGCGAGAGGGGACATGCAGAAGATCCCGGAAGCCATGACCCCAGCCTCGCGAAGAGCCGCAAGTCATGACGGCAAGTCCCTCTTTTTCCCTTTCGAGGCCGGTGACGAGCCGCTCCCGTCAACGGATGGCTTCGTGCTGCCTCAATCCGGCGAATGTGCGTCGAAATGTGCGATCCGAAAGTGACTTTCACGATAGGGTGGGTGGTGTGGAGGTGAGGTTGTGACTGACGACCTGTTCGCGTCGATCGACGCGCTGCTGGCCCGGCCGCGTCCGGTGGACGACCTGCCGGTCCCGGCCGAGCGGGAGCGGCTGCGCAAGGTCGGCGAGTACACGCAGGAGGAGCTGGCCGCGGCGCTGAAGACGCGGCGGGAGACGATCGTGCGGTGGGAGGCCGGGACGACGGAGCCGCGCCCGCCCAAGCGCGAGGTCTACATCCGGTTCCTCGCGACGCTCGCGCTCCAGCACGGCACGGTGGAGCCCACCGAGTGGCTGTGCCGCGCGCAGGCCGCCGGCCTCGTGCGCGCCGACAGCGCCGCCGCGCCCGCGCCGGCCCCGGGGGCCGCCGCCGCGCCCACGGTCCCGCAGCCGGCTCCGGCTGCCTCCGCTGCTGCTCCGCCTGTCCCGGCGGTACCGACGGCGTTCGGTGGCGGGGACCAGACGGTGGTGGAGCTGGACCGGACGGCGGCCGGGGAGCTGATCGCCGGGCCGCCCGCCCCCTGTGTGCGGTGTGGCCGTGCGACGCCTTACCGCGCACAGGGCAGTCCGATGCACATGGGCGGCTGGTGCACCCCCGCAGCGTCGGCGCCGGCCGCCGCGCCCGCCCTGACCGAGGATGCCGCGCCCGCCCCGGCCGTGGCCCGGCAGGCCCGGTTGGAGCCGGCCGGAGCGTCGGCGGCCGCGCTGGAGGCGCTCGCCCAGCACCCGAACGTCGCCGCCCCGGCCACGCCGACCGCCCCCGCAGCCAGCCCGGCGGCGCCGCGCCGTGCGGCCTCGTCACATCCGGCAGCCTCGTCGCGGGCCCGGAAGACGGCGGCGAAGAGGCCGGCCGCCAAGGCTGAGGGCCCGGCGGACTGGGAGGCGGCGGCCGCGCGGTTCCCGGCCGGCCCGCTCGCGGTGCTGGACGTCGCCCCGGCCGGACGCGGGCTGGTGGCCTACCTCGCCGACGGCACCCCCGCGCCGACCGCGCCAGTGGGCCGTACGCTGGCGGCCGTGGTCGAGTGGGCGCTGGAGTCGCGCCTGGGCTCGCCCAGGTTGCACCGGCACGGCCGGGACGGTGATGCCTTGGTCGTCCTCACCGACGCCGCCATGGCCGAGCTGGGCCTCCCGGCGATGGGCCGCGACGAGAAGAAGGAGTTCGTGCAGCGCCTGGGCGCGCTGCCGAAGACCCACAAGGCCGTGAAGGCGCTGGAGAAGGCGGGCTGGCTGCTCACCCGGCGCGGCCTCGGCCCGTGGGCGCGGATCTACCGCACCCCGGAGGACGGCAAGCGGGTCTGCGTGCAGCTGTGCATCCCCGGCTGGGGCGCCCTCGCGTCCGGCGGCTGGCAGATCCCCGACGGCCTGGACGCGCCCGGCCTGGCCCGCCTGCTCGGCACCTACGCGAAGCGCGTCCTCACCCCCCGCGGCTCCACCGCCGTGACGGGCCTCGAACTCGTCACCGCGCTGCGCCCGCCCACCCGCGCGGTGCGCACCGAGGCCGGCTGGGCGTCCGGTGCGGTGGAGGGCTCCCGCCCGAAGGAGGCGTTCGATCCGGCGCCGCCGGAGGTCCCGGACGTCCACCCGCTCGCCCAGGACCGCGAGCCAGGGGAGGAGCTGGTCACCGAGGCGTGGGACTGGTTCCGCGAGCTCACCGACGACGAGAAGAAGACGGCGCTGTACGCGGTCGGCCTGGACGTGAACACGGCCTTCCTCGCGGCCGCCGGTCGCCTGACGCTGCCGCTGTCCGGGCCGGTGCACGAGCTCAACCCCGCCTTCGACAAGGCGGTGCCCGGCTCCTGGCTGGTCGACCTCTCCCACGTCGACACCGACCCGCTCCTGCCCTCGCCGTTCACCGCCGACGGCTCCCGCCCGACCGGCCCCGCCTGGTACAGCACGGTGAAGGTCGCCTACGCCATCGAGCTCGGCGCCACGGTGCAGCCGACCGAGGGCTGGCTGCGCCACGAGCACGGCCCGTACCTGGACCCGTGGCACAAGCACCTGCGCCAGGCGTACCTGGACACGATGGCCGCCCTCGGCATCCCGGGCGACCTCGCCGGCACCGACCCGCTCGCGTTCCTCGACGCCATGGCGAACCTCAAGGCGACCGGCGACCCGGCGGAGCTGGCGGTCCTCACCGCGATCAAGCAGACCGCCAAGGGCACCGTGGGGAAGTTCAGGGAGCGCCCGCGCGGGCACGGCTACAAGCCCGGCGAGCGCTGGCCGGCGCTGGACCGGCCGACCTGGGACCCGCTGATGCGCGCCCTGGTCATCGACACCGCCACCGTCAACCTCCACCGCAAGCTGCGCCGCATGTACGCCGACACCGGCCTGCACGCCTTCGCCGTCCTGTCCGACTGCGCCGTCTTCGCCTCGTCCGGCCCCGGTGCCCTCGACATCCTCACCAAGCCCGACGGAACCCTCACCACCTCGCTGCGCCTCGGCGTCAGCCCCGGGATGGTCAAGTTCGAGGGCTCCCGGCCGATGCCGGAGATCGCCGAACTCATCGCCGACGACGCGAACCCGGCCCGGCACATCAAGACCGGCGGCCAGGTGTCCGCCGACGAATAGCGGGCCCCGTCCGGCCCGCCGGCACCCGCCCGGCGGGCCGCCCACCCCACCACCGTACGAACGCGAGCCGTCCCGGCCGGGGCGGGGAAGGACCTGATGCCCCGTGGGGGAGATCGACGAGGGCTTGGAGCGCGCCGAGCGCACCCGCCCCATCCCGGTGCACCTGAACACCCGGGTGAAGTTCCTGTGGGAGAAGGTCGCCAAGGAGGACACCGCTCAGCTTGCCCAGGCCGCCGGCGTCTCGGTGCGCACCGCGCAGCGCTGGGTGCACGCCCTCAAGGCGGTTGCCGAGGGCGAGCTGAAGGGCGACATTCCGATGGCCAAGGCGAACGCGGCCAAGGTCGAGCGCGCGGTGCGGGCGGCCTGGCAGCCGCGGGTGAAGCAGCGGGTGCGGCGCGACGCGGAGAAGAACGGCTTCACCCTGCACGTGCAGGCCGCGTTCGGCTTCAGCGCGGCGGCCGCCTCCACCGACGACCCCCGCCAGCGCGCGATCACGCAGAAGATGCCCGGCGAGGTTGCCCAGGCCCTCTACGCCGCCCGGGACGCCGGAGCCGACCGGGCCGCCCAGGAACAGATCCTGGCCGACGCCCTCGGCGAGCACTACTTCCGCCAGGGCGGCCGCGCCCGGCGCCTGGACGTCGAGCTGAACGACATCGCGTGGATGGACCTGGAGCTGTAGACCGGCCCCGGCACCCCTCGTGTCGCCGCGTCCGCTCGATGTCCGGACCTGGCGTAGCTCGGTCAGGAGTGGGCCAGGGCGTCGGCCCGCAGGAAGTCGAACAGGGCCCTCACCTCGGTCTCGTCGTCACCGTTGTCGGTGAAGGAGAGCAGGGCCTGGAGGACGGCACGGGCGAGGTAGCCGACCGCCTGCGCACCGGATCCGGTGCTGCGGGCCCAGCCGTGCAGGAATCCGGCGGCGAGTTCGGCCTGGTGGCCGCTGAGGGTGCCGTTGAACACCTCGATGGCCTCCTGCTGCTCGGCCTCGGGCAGAGCGCGGATACCGGTGACGGTCAGCAGCGTGTTCTCCAGCATCAGGGTGCCGTACCCGGCGACCAGCACCGCGAGCGGCTGCTCGCCGGGCACGTCCCGGGCCAGCGCGGCCAAGGCGTCGTCGTTGCGACCCAAGCGGCTTCGAGTGCGGCGACAGCGCGAAGGGTCTGGTCCGGCGTCATAAGGAGAAGGCCATGGACGGCACCGTAGCCGCCCCGGAGCCAGCCCCGGGCGGAAACCAACCGCCAAGCCCGCAAACGAATGGCGACCCGAGCCCACCACCACCCCGGGACCGTCCCGACCCGGTTCGCACCGCTGCGCCCTACAACCGCAACGCCCTGCAACGCGCTCGCGAGCCGGCCGAGGATGGCCCGACACCCGACGCTGTCCCTGGTGACGGGTACCTCGCAGGTGGCGGGATCGGGGCCCCGGGCATGTCGCTACTGCGGGCAGGTGTCGAGCACCTCGCTCAGCGACGTCTTCAAGGGGACTGTGGCGGGCAGGTCGTATTGCTGCTCCAGCAGCGTCAGGGCCTGCCTTGCGGTCTTCCTTACGTCCTCGTCGTCGTGCTGCTCCATGGCTCGGATGAGGGTGAGGCTTTCGGGTTCCTCTGGCCACAGCAACGCGAGCAGCTTGATCACGTGGACCCGGATATCGGCCGGGTAGATGTTCTTTGCGTGCTCGCACACGACAGGCCATGCCGTGTCTGGGAAGTTTGCTGCGAGTACGCGCAGCGCGGTGCTGCGGACGTCCGGGGCGGTGTCGGTGTCGGTGGCGGCGGTCAGGACGGCCTGGTGGGTGTCCGGGTGGTCCGGCCACCGCTCCCCGAGCACGTGCAGGGCGGTGTCACGGACGTTCGGGTCGGTGTCGGTGGCGGCGGTCAGGACGGTTTGGTGGGTGTCCGGGTGGTCCGGCCACTGTGTTGCGAGTACGCGCAGGGCGGTGTTGCGGGCGTTTGGGGTGGTGTCGGTGGTGGCGGTCAGGACGGTTTGGTGGGTGTCCGGGTGGTCCGGCCACCGCTCCCCGAGTACGCGCAGGGCGGTGTTGCGGACGTAGGTGGTGTCGGTGTCGGTGGCGGCGGTCAGGACGGCCTGGTGGGTGTCCGGGTGGTCCGGCCACCGCTCCCCGAGTACGCGCAGGGCGGTGTCACGGACGTTCGGGTCGGTGTCGGTGGCGGCGGTCAGGACGGTTTGGTGGGTGTCCGGGTGGTCCGGCCACCGCTCCCCGAGCACGTGCAAGGCGGT
>NZ_JBHVER010000051.1:30997-38193 GCF_042802195.1 Kitasatospora sp. NPDC057500
GGACGTTCGGGTCGGTGTCGGTGGCGGCGGTCAGGACGGTTTGGTGGGTGTCCGGGTGGTCCGGCCACCGCTCCCCGAGCACGTGCAAGGCGGTGTTGCGGACGTAGGTGGTGTCGGTGGTGTCGGTGGTGTCGGTGTCGGTGGTGGCGGCGGTCAGGACGGTTTGGTGGGTGTCCGGGTGGTCCGGCCACCGCTCCCCGAGCACTTCCAAGGCGGCGCTGCGAAGGAAGGGATCCCAGGGGATGCGCGCCTGGCGCGTGGTTTCCTCCAGGTCTCGGCTCAGCGCCGCAGCGATGGCGCTGCCCCGAAACGGGTTAACCCCCGTCTGAGTCGCTTAGTACCAGCGCAGGTAGCGCTCCCGGCCGCTCCAGAAACGGTCGAAGGTCCCGAGGGCGGGCAGAGCTTCCTCAAAGGAGATAAAGCCCGACTGGCGCAGCACGGTGGTGAGGGTGTTGATGACGGCGTCGCTTTGCGCGGCCACGGAAAGGTGTCGGTCCTTGCTTCCCTGCGCGGGGGAGGCGCCGATTTCCTTGACCTCGGCCAGGACGCGGATGGCCAGGACCAGCATCGGCGCCGACCCACCGCGGGGGCTGTCTTCGCGCCGGTGTCGGTGAAGGAGGTGTGCGATGAAGGCCGCCACGCCACGCTGACGGAGGTTGCCGGCCATGAGGAGCAGTACTTCGTGCCACGCGGGGTCGTCGGCGTGTTCTGCCAGGACCGCGACCATCTCGTCGCGGGTCCATTCCTCCTCGTAGGACCGGTTCAGGAGTTCGGTGGCGGCGAGGTATTCGAGGAAGGTGCGGTGGACGAACCCGTAGATGCCTCCGCCGTAGTGGGCGAGGAGGAAGTTGCGGGTGCGTAGCCGGTCGACGACGTGTTCGGCGGCGATGTCGGCGGCGGTGTGGGAGATGTTCTGTTCGGTCAGGTAGGTGCTGATGATGCCGGTGAGTTCGGTGTGCTGGATGAACGTGCCGGCGGGGCGGCCCGCGCCTTCCTGCATGCGGCGGGCGATGCGCTGCAGCACCTTGAGGCGCTTGTCGACGTTGAGCCACTCCAGTGCCTGGGCGGCCTCCCCGGTGACCGGGGCGTGGGGGTCGAGGAACTTGGCGTCCCTGTCCCACTGCTCGATGAGGACCTCTACCGCGTGGGCGTACACCTCGCGCCGCTCTCGCGGGATGGTCTTGCCGAGCCCCATGGACGCCAGGACGGTCAGCAGCAACGGGTTCCCGGCCAGCTCCGCCACTGCCCGCACCCCCCTTACCGCGCCGAGCAGGCGTTGGGTGAGCTGGGAGGCGAGGGAGAGGTTCTCCGGGTGGGCGGCGGTGTACCAGCGGCGGATGAACTCCTCGACCTGTCCGCGCTCCAGGTCCTGCAGCATCACCTGCGCGAATCCGGCCGCGGTGAACTCGCCCGACCGGTAGCCGTACTCTCGCGATGTCACCACCACCCGCACATCCGGGTGGTCGGCGGCGAACGCGGTGATCCGCCGCGCGGTCTGCGCCCGCACGGCCGGATCGAACACCTCGTCCAGGCCGTCGAAGAACACCACGACCTGCCCCCGCGCGAGCAACTCCTCCAGGACCGGCCGTGTCAGGCCCATCCGGTCCTGCCGGTCGACGTGCTCCAGGAAGTCCTCGATCGTCCGGTCACGCCACTGCGCCTGCGCGTACTGCCGCAGCTCCACCACCACCGGCACCAGCCCGGCGAGCTCAGCTACCTCGGCCGGCACCTCCCCCAACCCGCCCGCCAACGCCAACGCCATGTACTTCGCCAGCGTCGACTTCCCCGCACCCGGATCACCCAGCACCACCAGCCGCCGGCCCCCCTCACCCGCCAGCACCTCCAGCACCGGCCGCGCCGGCTGCGCGTGATACTCCCTGCGCAGGGCGCGGGCCGCCTCGACCTCCATACTCGGCGGCAGGTCGGCATCCACCAGTTCGTGCGCCGCCAACAGCCGGCGCACCTCACCCGGAACCTGGGCCACGTGCGGGCGGCACAACTGCGGCATGAACACCTGCCGCACCTCGATCACCGGCGGCTCAGCGGCGTTGCCGGACGACCCGAGGACATCGAGGTTCAGCCGCCGGTGCATCTCCCGCACCCGCCGCCGGTACGCCTCCACAGCCGCAGCCAGCTCAGCCGCACGCACCTGCCCCTGCGCGCCAGCATCCCCGCCGGCGGCCAGGCGGGCAGCCTCACGCTCTTCCCGGGCCCCGCCCAGCAACCGCTCCCACCGAGACCGTTCCGCCCGCAGCCACCGATCCTCCACCCGGCCATCGGCCGCCAGCGAACGAGCCCCGGCCCAGGCCGACCACACCGCCACCACCGCCAGCAGAACCTCGGCGTCCTGCGGCACCTGCGCCTCGCCCGCACGACCGGTCGGCGGCACCCACGAGCTGATCCGCTTCCCGGCGAACCTCTCCGTCCCCGCCCGCCCGGTGCGCCGTACCGCCCTCTCCAGCTCCAACTGCCCGCACAGAGCCTGCTGAGCCTTGCGCGCCTGCTCCGCCCGCTCCTTCAGCTCCAGCAGCCCCCCGTACAGCGCCTGCCGCTTCGGCCCCGACCCCAGCTCGTTAGTCGACACCATCTAGCCACCCACCTCTTCCCCGCCCGTATCTGCCCGCCCCGCCCGCAGCAGGGCTGACGGGCACCCCCGACCCGCGACGGTGACCAGCAGCGTAGTACCCACCACGCCCTCTCCGCCCGGAACTTGGGACACCTCACCCGCTCCGATGCCACCTTCAGAACACCGCCGGGCCCGGCGTCCCAACTCCAGCGATCGCCCGAGAGGACACCCGCCATGAACGACGACCTCATCCGTAAGACCGAGCCCGCCGACGAACACACCGGCGCCGACACGGCGGCGGAAGCCCCCACCACCGCCGCCGAAAACCCGATCCTCCGCCAGGCCGGGCGCACCGCCCTGCTCTCCCTGGCCGCCACCCCCGCCCCGATCCTCGTCGCCGTCGTTGAGTGGTGGCTGAAGACCCGCTGACCCCCAACCCTGATGGGCGTGGCGTGGCAACCGCACACTGCGAGCGCCACGTCCAAACAGGCACTCCTCCAGGCCACCTCGAAGGCCGGCCCCCAGCCTCCAGGCCGCCCTGCGGACGGGGCGGCCTGCAGCATTGCCAGGCCGACTGCCACCGGCCCCGGCGAATCAGAACAAGATGCCCATGAACATCCCCATGACCGCGAGCCCCAAGGTCATGACGACCGTGAACACCAAGGCGCCGCGGGTGAGGGCCGCCTGCTTGGCGGCCTGAACGGCGGCGGGATCCGACGGGTTGGTCGGGTCCGGGGCTGTGCCGTACCCGATGATCCCGGCGACGACGGCGGCCAGCAGGAGCACCACCAGGACCAGAAGCACCTGGATGAAGGACTGCAGGCTCACGCGGCACCCCGCTCGAGCGCCGGGGCGAGGGCGGTGGAGTGCAACTGCGCCGGAATCCACAAACGCTGCTCCCGGGCGGCCTGGTACACGAACTTCCCGAAAGCCGGAGCCCGCAACGTCGTCCCGGTCATCGACCAGGGCGAGCACGATGGCCAGTGGGCGATCGTCATGCCGCGGGCGGACAAGTCACTCGGCCAGCACCTGGCCGAGTCCGGCGGCACGCTCCCGCTCGACGAGGTCGTCCAGGTACTACGCGACGTCGCGGCGGCCCTGGCCGACCTGGACGGTGACGTCGTGCACTGCGACCTCAAGCCCGCCAACATCCTGCTTCTCGACGGCGTATGGTGCCTCGCGGACTTCGGGATGGCCCGGATCACCGACGCACCCGAAGCGCCATGTGGCTGGTCAACCTGACAAAGAGTCAGGTTGAGGCCAGCCACATCGGTTGATCCATGAGGGGGGCATGTAGCCGCGCAGGTGCAGCCCGTAGGCATGGGGCACTGCGCGGCCGGTGGTGGCCAGGCCTCCTAGTCTGCGGCGCCGGGGAGCCAGCGGGCCGTCTGGCGGAGGGCGGTGGTGACGGCCCAGCACCACAGCAGAATGCCCAGGATGGCGACGGCGAGGCCGGAGGCGGTCAGGAGGGTGCCGGACACGGAGCTGTGGTGCTGGGCGGTGACGGGGGTGGCGAGCCACGCTCCGACCAGGATGCCCAGGCCGTTGGCGATGAGGACCGGAAGCAGGACGCTCCAGGCGGCGCTGCCGACGAGGACGCGGTGGTTGCCGGTCAGGCTGCCGATGGGTGCCATGGTGCGGCTCCAGCGCACGAATTCCGTCAGTCCGCTGACGCCGAAGGAGAGCGCGAGTACGGCGACGCCCGCGATCCCGAGCAGGACGATCCAGCGGCCCTGGTCGGCGGTGAGGTTGGCTCCGACGAGCCAGCCGCCTCCCAGGGGTTCGACGCTGATGCTGCCCGGCAGGGTCCGGTAGGCGACGGTCTTGATCTCCGCGGCGGACAGGGCTTCGTCCGGGGTCTGGGCGAGGACGAGGAGTTGGGACATGTGGTCCCCCGGCACGGGGGCCAATGGGCCGAGGCTGCTCGCCGTCGTGTTCTGCGGCAGCGCCCCCATCCACGCGGCGATGGCGGCCACACGGGGATCGGAGCCCCCGCCGACCGTGATCGGGCCGCTGTCGTTGCAGCGGACCTTGAGTGCCTCCAGCGTGGGGCAGTCGGCGTTGAGCTGCATCTGCGGTGGCTGTGACCCCACGACCACCCGCACGAGGAGGGTGTTCTCCGGTAGGGCGTCGGCGAAGTGCTCCAGGGCCGTGCGGTCGGAGGCGGAGAACTGGACTTCCAGGACGCTGCGTCCGACCGACTGGTTGACCGCTTTCGCGTTCTGGACCGTCGCGCTGAGAGTGGAGAACCAGACCTGCAGTTGGATCATGAGGATGATGCCGGCGACGAGGCCGGTGACCACCCGGGCGACGACCCCGGGGTGGGCGGCCATCCACCGTCCGGAGACGACGGGAGCCGGCCGGCGCAGGACGCGGCCGGCCCGGGCGAGGCCCTCGCCGGCCGCGGCCGTGACCATCCCGATCGCCGCCGGCAGGGTGGCCAGGGTGCCGAGGACGCCGATGTAGTTGACGAGTGTGTGCCCGGCGCTCTCGAGGGAGAAGAAGTCGGGGCCGCGGACCGCGACGAAGATCATGACCGGGCAGGCCACGGCCGTGCGCAGGGGCGAGCGTCGCTGGCCCATCGGTCGGGGGCGTCGGCTGCGGACGGTCTCGGCGCGATCCAGGGCCAACAGCCCGGCGAGGGACAGGGCGGCGCCGGCGGCCCAGGCGAGGAGCAGGGCGGCAGTATGGGCACGCAGGTCGGCGGCGGACACGGCGTAGTCGACGACAGGAAGCCTCAGGTCCGCACTGAGCAGGGCCGTGAGTGCGGCGAGGCCGGCCAGCGAACCCAGGGCGACCGGGACGGCGGCCTCACCCAGGTTGATCAGGGCCCGGTCACGCGGTCCGGCCCCCAGAACGGAGGTGAGCGCGGTGCGGCGGTCCCGGCCGCGGGAGCCGGTGCGTACTGCCGTGAACATCAGGACGAGGGCGGGCAGCAGGAGTAGCCCCACGATCAGGGACTGGAACTGCCATTCCGGCTTGGTCGTGAGCATGTCGCCGGTCGGGGTCGCGATGCCGACCGGAGCGCCGTAGCCGGCGATCGGCAGCACCCCCTCGTCGTCAGGCCCGAAGGGCACCGCCGGGCGCACGTAGACCAGCTTCTCGTCCACGGTCTCCAGCCCGGCGCGCCCGATGGTGCCGGCGACCGTGCCGTAGCGGTCGGTGATCCCCTCGGCACGGCCCGCGCGGAGCAGGGCCGGTGACAGGACGGCCTGGCCGGGGGCCGGCCAGGCCGTCACTCCGGGCGGCAGGGGGGCGTTGTCGACCAGGGGAGAGATTTCGACGACCATGAACTGCCGGCCGCCGACCGAGTCGAACCCGGAGTGCCACAGGGCTGTGGCCTGCTCCCCGGGCGCGAGACGGAAGTGGGGCGCGCGGGCGGCGTTCCGGGTTTCACGCTGGTCGTAGGTCAGATGACCGACGGTCAGCGTGAGACAGGCGATGATCGAAGCGAAGGCCGCGAGCAGCAGCGCGGTGAAACGGACGCGTCCGGATTCGGCGTTGAGCCCGGCGCGGTACCCCACCCGCAGGAGCTGGACCGCAAGGCGCCGGTCAGTCACGGACCACCGCCTGGGCCGGCTGGAGGGCGCCGCCCGCCAGCCGCAGGACACGGTCCGCGCGGGCGGCGATGTCCTGGTCGTGGGTGACCACCAGGAGGCCGCAGCCGTGTTGTCCGGGCAGGGCGAACAGGATGTCGGCCACGTGGTCGCGGGTGTCCTCGTCCAACGCCCCGGTGGGCTCGTCGGCCAGCAGGAGCCGGGGCGTGTTGATCAGTGCGCGGGCCACCGCGGTGCGCTGGCGCTCGCCCCCGGAGAGCCGGTCGGTCCGGACGTCCTGGGGAACACCGAAATCCTCCAGGAGGGCCGAGGCCCGCTGGTAGGCGGTGGAACGCTCCTGCCGGCCCAGTAGCGCCGCCAGCGCGACGTTGTCCCTTGGAGTCAGTTCCGGGAGCAACTCCCCGAACTGGAAGACCATGCCGATGGAACGCTGCCGGTGCCGGGCCATGGCGCGGCCGCGGAGTGTCCGCAGGTCCACGCCGTCGACCGTGACCGTGCCGGACGAGGGGCGCAGCAGCCCCAAGAGGCACGAGAGTAAGGTGCTCTTGCCGGAGCCGCTGGGGCCCACGACTGCGACGGACTCGCCTGACTCGACCCGCAGATCGAGGTCCTGGAGCAGGAGGCGGTCGCCCAGGGAATAACGCAGGCCTCTCACATCGATGGCCGCCCGCTGATCGGGATTGCGTGTTGCGTGCGGTACGGACAACTGGCCACCTCTGTCTTGGGACACTCGCTGCGCGTTGGCGATGATCTGGACGCTTGGCAAACTTACTGGACACTCCCGTGCCGGCGTGCCGAAACGGGCGAAGTCCTTCGGCCGTCGAGAGGCGGTATCCGGCCAGTAGGGGAGTTCCCCGACTCCGGCGAGGTCGCATGGATGCTCGGTCGGCGAATAAATCTAGGGAGCCGAATCGAGGGATAATGTATTCCATCGATTGTGAATGCGAGAATGGCCTGCTGGAGTTGGAGTTGCCATTCCCGGAAAAAGTGTGCCGACGGGCGAAGCGCCGGGTGGGGGGGGCCCGGTAATAAAGCCCCCCCCCCCCCGCGCAAAAAAAAAAACCCCCCGCAAA
>NZ_JBHVER010000051.1:38203-42386 GCF_042802195.1 Kitasatospora sp. NPDC057500
GGTCACATTAGAACCAGCCGCTGCAGTCGTCGGTGCCGAACTGGATGTCCACGCAGGCACGGACGGAGATGATGTCGCCGCTGACCCACGTGGAGGCCGTGGTGTTGTAGCCGCCGGAGTTGTTGAGGCGGCCGTCGTTGCCGTCGCCGCCCGAAATGGCCCAGTTGCCGTAGACGGAGTGGCTGTCGGGGTCGGTGTCCTTGACGTAGAAGTTGTGCCCGTCGTTCCAGGAGGTGGCGCCTCCCTGGATTGCAGTGTGGGCGAAAGCCGGGACCGCGGCGCCGGCTATCGCCAGGGCCGCGATGGATCCGGCCGCAATGCGACCGATGTTCTGCTTGATTGACATCTGTTCCTCGTTCCGTGAGTTTGAACGGGGCGTGCCATGACTGGGGGTCCCTTCCTCCGGCACGGCCAAGCGGCGCCGAAATTGGGAATCGATCGAAATCTTCCCCCATTGAGAATAGTAACACGGGGAGAGCAGAGAGTGTGTGCGAATCTAGAATTCGGACCTCACTGCCCTCTGTGTTGGAGATTGCACTGATATGTGAGCGTGGCGAGTTTCTTCCATATGGGGCGCCTATTTCCTACTTGAGGTGTTCTTTTGGGGGAATCTTGGGAAGAAGTGCCGGGCTACCAAGCGATGCTGACCCAGGTGGCGGTCTACCAGGGCCTCTGGCGTGCCGTCCTGGGTATGCAGAGGCGGCACCAGAAGCCGCGCTGAGAGGGCCGACCGGATGGCCAACCACGCGCCTCGGAGGCCGGCACCGCCGTCGAGGGGAGCAGTCGGGCGTCCTCGCCGCTTCCCGGTAGCGCGGTAGGGCAGGGACCCGCTGCACGGTCTGCGGCCGCCGCCCCGGGATGGAGCGGCGGCCGAGGGGTTCGGTGTTGGTGGTGCCGGCATGCGGGGAGCGGGTGTCGGGCTCGGGGTCAGCGGGCGGCCCCGGCAACCTCTCGCCCGGCAGCCTGGCACCGCCACTGTCCGCCCAGGCCGCTACGCCCACTCGACGCCGTGTTCGGCGAGCTGGGCGAGCTGCCCCGGGGTGAGCTTCGCTCGGCGGGCTTTCTGGTTGTTGAGCCAGGTGCCCAGGGCGAAGTGCGACACGACCACCTGCTCCTCGCCGCCGGGGCCGGCTTCCACGGCCTCCAGCGGCTCCTTGTGCGGGCGGGGGACCCGGGGGTGCCGTTCCCGCTCGACGAACTGGGCGAGCGCGGCCAGGCCCTGGGCGAACCTGTCCGTGCGGGACACGGGCGGCTTCGCGTCGGCGGCGGCCTTCGCGGCCACCAGCTCGGGGTCGGCCTCGATGCCGATCGCGGCGAGCAGGTCCTGCTGGTCGGCCTCCAGGCCGGGCCAGCCAGCGCGCTGCGCCTGGACCCAGCGGCCGAGCTGCTCGCCCTCGAACACCGTGTCCGCGGGCAGCCGGGTCCAGTCGACCAGGCCGTCGGTGTCCAGCCACCACATGCGGGCGGTGGCGTAGGCGCGTTGCCAGGTGATGGGCCACACCGGGCACCACCAGGGGTCGATCTCCTCCAGTGCGGCCCGCCGCTCCGGGGCGAGCGCGCCCGGCTCCCCGGCCGGTACCTGCGCCGCGGCCCGCAGTTCGGAGAGCCAGGTGCCGATGGCGTAGCCGCCGACCGAGGCCCGCGCCGGCGCGGCCAGGGAGCCGCCGTGGCCCTTCGCCCAGACCCGGGCCCAGTCGAGGCCGGCCTCGAAGCGGGCGTCGCTCACGGACCAGATCATGCCGAGTGCGTCGAGCATCTCCACGCGGTATGGCGCCAGTTCACTATTCGCATTCTCGCCACGCCGGTCCGACAGCCACTTTCCCAGCGGGTAATTCCCGTTCTCCCCAACGAGCGCCGAATAGGGGACATCGAGGCCGCCGGTCTCCTCGAACCATTTCCGCGCGTGACCGATCCCCTCACGCCACAACTGCGTCTCGCCGACCAGGACCCTGGAGGCGATGAATAGCGCGAGCACGTTCTCGTCCACCGGTGTCTGGAACCGCACCGGCAGCGTGAACGCCCCCGCACCCGCCGCGCCGCCCGCACCGACCATGCTCTCACCAGGGCCGGAAGCAGCCTCAGCGCTGCGCCCCTTGGTCCGCTTGCCGGACTTCTGCGGCACCGCGAGGGCCTCGACCACCTTGGCGTCGTGGCTGCGCAGCGCGGTCAGGATTTTGACCAGGGGCCCGTAGGAATCGGACTCCAGAATGTCTCCGGGTTCCTCTCCGGGCTTGAGGAATACCGGTACGATCAGGCTCGCGGTCTTTCCCTCTCCGGGCTGCATGCGCAGGGCCCGGCCGATGGCCTGGACGATATCCACCATGCTGCCCCGGCCTTGCAGAAGAACAGAATCCGCGTTCGGCATGTCGACGCCTTCGCCCAGGACTTTGCAGTTGCTGAAAATTCGGTGCTTGAGCCCGTCGTCCTCCTCGCTCTTTCCGAAGTCCCCGATCAGCTCTTTCCGGTAGTCGATCTCGTGCTCGCCGGAGAGCCACTGTGCCCAGAACTCCGGCGGGTATTTCTGGGGGTTCTCGAAGTGCAGCTTCTCGACGGTCTGGTTCAGCGTCTCGGAGAAGTAGCGGGCCTCGATCGTGCGGCTGTGGAACGTGATGCACCGCTCCAGTCCACGCTCGACCACGGTCTTGACCATCCCGGCCTGGATCGCCGCGATCCGCGCGGCCGGCACCTCGTCCTCGCTGCCGTCCTCGGCCTCGCCGACCCCCGGCCCCCAGGGCACGCCCTGCGCCTCGGCCGCGGCCCGGTCGCCGAGCGGGTCGCGCAGCTCCAGGACCACGATCTCGAACGGGGCCAACAACTTGCGGTCGATCGCCTCCGCGAGGCCCAGGGAGTAGACGTGCGGGCCGAAGACCCGCTGGTCGTCCATCGAGACGGCCAGCTCCTCCGGCAGCGGCTGGTAGGCCCCCTCACGGTTCTTCACCGGGCGCCTGGGCGGCGCCCAGATCCGCGGCGTCGCGGTCATGTAGAGCCGGCGCTCCGCCGGGATCGCGGCCTGGTCGTGCACCACGGTCCAGGTCTTCTCGACACTGCCCGAGGAGCGGTGCGCCTCGTCGCAGACCATCAGCCCGAGCGGGGGCAGTACCTCGCCCCGGCGCTCCGCCCAGTACTCGTAGGCGTCCCTCACCGCCCCGACCGAGGTGTAGGTGGCGAACAGGGTGGTCGGCCGGCGGTGCCTCGCGGCGTGCTCCAGCCACCTGCCGATCATCCGCGGACTGGTGCTCGCCATCACCCCGAACGGCAGCTCACGGTCCACCAGCGAGCAGATGGCGTGCATGTCCCCGGACCGGCCAGCGGCCCGCCAGGCGCCGACCATCTGCACCAGCAGGTCCAAGGTCGGCACCACGACCAGGACCACGCCGCGGGGCGCCAGCTTCTGGCCGGCCGCCGCCCCGACGTACGACTTCCCGGAGCCGGTGGCCATCTGCACCGTCACCCGCAGCCCGTTCGGAGCCGGGTGACCCGGACGGGGCGTCAGGCCCCGCACGATGGCCTCCAGCGCCTCCTCCTGGTGCCCGCGCAGCGAGATGCCGGCAGCGGACTGAGCGGCCTTCAGACCAGGCTTTACAACGTTCACGAAGACGTGTCTCCCTTCACCCATTCCCGGACCCACAGCAGGGATCACGCGGGAAATGCTGACAGTGCCCTACTGATACATTTGACGGACCGGCCCGGAAAACGGGGCGACCGGAAAAGCGCGCGACAGAAGCGACTATCCGGCAGGATATCAGTCCCCGGTCACGAATTCCCGTGAACGCCCAAAAAGCAGGGGGCCGGACCCTGCTCGCGGCGGGATCACCTGACGTTCCAAGCTTGATACACTGGAGACCGTTGCCCACCCTCCGAGGGTAGCGCACCCCGACCCGTCGTGAGGCCGAAACAGTGGTCTAGACCGTGGACTAGACCAATCTGACGGGAGTGAAGCCGACCCGCACGCGCCCCCGGCGCGCCGCCCTCTTCCCAGTCAGCCTGTCGTGAGGTCAGTCAAAATCCCAGTTCAACGATATGATCAGACCTCAACCCTTAGGCCTCATGGAGCGACGCGGAGTGAGGCCGGCCACGGCGCGAAGCGCCGGGCCCGCCCGGGCGAAGCCCGGGCGCGGACACGCGGAGCGGGTCCGCCGCCTGACCGAAGGTCAGGCGCGAACGGAGGGCCGAAGGCCCGTAG
>NZ_JBHVER010000052.1:0-42341 GCF_042802195.1 Kitasatospora sp. NPDC057500
CCGGGCCCTCGCCTGGCACTCCGGGGGGATGCCGCCGGCCGGGTCATACCCCGGTAGCACCCGGCGGGTTGGCTCCGCGGTATGACGCCGGCGCACCGGCCCGGCCCGTACCTTCGCCGTACGGGCCGGCCGCGACGCGCGGCGGGCCGTCACGCGGGAGACGGGGAGTCGGGGAGCATGCGCGAACGGGGCCGGGGACAGGGCCGGGGACAGGAAGTGCGGGGCCTGCGGGGCCTGCGGGGCCTGCGGGGCCTGCCCAGGGGCGCCGCCGTCGCCCTGGCGGCCACCACGGTGCTGGTCACGGCCGGGGCGGTGGCCGTGCCCGCCACCGCCTCCGCGGCGCCGGCCGTCAGCGAGCGCCGGGCCCGGGCCGCGCTGCCGCCGCCCACCGGCCCCTACCCGGTCGGCACCACCGCACTGCGTCTGACCGACCCCGGCCGCGAGGACCCCTGGCGGCCCGGGCAGGTCCGCGAACTGATGATCAGTCTCTGGTACCCGGCCACCCGACCGGCGCAGGGCAAGGACCGCGCGCCCTACATGGCGCCGCGCGCCGGCCGGCACTTCGGTGGACCGGACGGCGCCGCCGCCGTCAACTACGGTGCGACCGCCGACCGCACCGACTGGACCTGGGTGCGCACCCACGCCCGCCCGGACGCCCCGCCACTGCTCGGCGCAGGACCGCGCCCGGTGGTGCTCTGGTCGGCCGGGCTCGGCGACCCCCGCACCTGGGGGACCGGCCTGGTCGAGGACCTCGCCTCGCGCGGCTACGTCGTGGTCACCGTCGACCACCCCTACGACGCCTCCGAGGTGGCCTTCCCCGACGGCCGGCTGGCCACCTCGGTGTTCCCCGCCCTGGCCGGCCAACCCGCTCCGGACATCGGCGCGTTGCTGCGCAAGGCGCTGGCCGTCCGGGTCGCCGACACCCGCTTCGTGCTGGACGAGCTGGCGGCGCTGCGCACCGACGGCCGGCTCCCGGCGGCCCTGGCCGGCTCGCTGGACCTGGACCGGATCGGCATGGCCGGCCACTCCGCCGGCGGGTTCACCGCCGCCCAGGCGATGCACGACGACCCCCGGATCAAGGCCGGCGTCAACCTGGACGGCCAGCTCCACTTCCCCGGCCCGGACGGCACCGGGGTGCACCTGGGCACCGTCGCCGAGGAGGGCCTGGACCGCCCGTTCCTGCTGATGGGCACCGAGAGCGCGGACTCCGGCCCGTACACCGCCCAGCCCGGCTGGGCCGCGTTCTGGCAGCACACCCGGGGCTGGAAGGCGGACGTCACCCTGCTCGGCTCCCGGCACGGCTCGTACACCGACGCGCAGGCGCTGCTGCCCCAACTCGCCCGCCAGGGCGCGGTTCCGGAGGACGCCGTGCGCGCCGGCCTCGGCGACGTCCGGCCGGAGCGGGCGGTGGCCGCCACCCGCGCGTACGTCGGCTCCTTCTTCGACCGCTGGCTGCGCGGCCACGACGACCACCTGCTGGACGGTCCCTCACCGCGCTTCCCGGAGATGCGCTTCGAGGGCTGACGGGCCGCTAGAGCCCGCCCCCGAGGGTCACGCCGCCGTCCACCACCACGGTCTGGCCGGTGATCCACGCCGCTTCCGGGGAGAGCAGGAAGGCGACGGCGCCCGCGACGTCCTCGGGCACGCCGAGCCGGCCCAGCGGGTAGGCGGCGGCGACCTGCTCCTCGCGGCCCTCGTACAGGGGCTCGGCGAACCTGGTCTTCACCACCGCGGGGGCGACGGCGTTGACCCGGACGCCCAGGGGGCCCAGCTCGGCGGCGAGTTCGGCGGTGAGCCGGATCAGCGCGGCCTTGGAGACCCCGTACATGCCGATCCCGGGGGAGGCGCGGATCCCGGCCACCGAGGCGACGTTGACCACCGAGCCGCCGTGCTCGCCCATCCAGGCGGCGTGCGCGCGGCGGGTCCAGGCCAGCGGGGCGAGCACGTTGACGGCGAGGATCTTGGCGGCGGCCTCCTCGTCGACGGTCAGCACCGGGCCGTAAAGCGGGTTGATGCCGGTGTTGTTGACCAGGTGGTCCAGCCGGCCGAAGGCCTCCAGGGTGCGGGCGACGGCCTCCTCCTGGTGGGCCGGGTCGTCGGCGCGGCCGGCCACGCCGATGGCGACCTCCGGGCCGCCGAGGTCGCGGACCGCCTCGGCGAGCGGCTCCGGGGTCCGGGCGGTGAGGCAGACCCTGGCCCCGCGGGCGATCAGCTCGCGTGCGATGCCGAGGCCGATACCCCGGCTCGATCCGGTGACGACGGCCACCCGGCCCTTGAAGGAGTTCACACGGGGTCCTCTCGGCGTGGAGCGCGGCCGGCGGGGCTGCTGACTGAGCGCTTGCTCAGCATGGTGCGGGTGCGGGACCCTGTCAACGGCCCGCGACCGGCTCGTGGGTCGAACGCCCGTACGGCTGCCCGGCCGACCGATCTGCGAGGATGGCGCCATGACCAGCACGCCCATCGCCGAGCTCTGGCCCGCCCTGCCCGGAGGCGCCGACGCCCGCCCGGAGGCGGCGTACCGGCTGCTCCGGGCCGCCGTGGAGTCCTTCGCCGAGCGCGGATTCCACGCCACCACCACCCGGGACATCGCCACCGGCGCCGGGATGAGCCCCGCCGCGCTGTACATCCACTACCCGTCCAAGGCGGCCCTGCTCGCCGAGATCAGCCGGACCGGGCACGCCGCGACGCTCGAACTGGTCCGCGCGGCGGCGGCCGGCGAGGGCGACCCGGTGGCGCGGATGCGGCGCCTGGTCGAGGAGTTCACCGCCTGGCACGCCCGGGCCCGGACGGTCGGCCGGGTGGTCAACTACGAACTGCACGCGCTCCCGCAGGACGCCTACGCCGTCGTGGCGGCGCTGCGGGTGGACATCGAGCGCGAGGTCGCCGCGCTGATCGAGGCGGGCCTGGCGGCGGGGGCCTTCGAGGTCGCCGAGGTGCGCACGGCGGCCCGCGCGGTCACCTCGCTGGGGATCGACGTCTCCCGCTGGTACACCGACCGCAGCAGCGAGACGCCGGAGGAACTCGGACGCCGCTACGGGGAGCTGGTCCTGCGGATGCTGGGCGCCGCACGCTGAGCGCGGTGCCGCTCAGCCGTCCTTGACGGCGGTGTGCACCATCCAGGCGACGTGGTGGCGCAGCTCGTACATCTCCACCGTGGAGCGCAGCCCCAGCCACCGGTCGCTCGCCCCGAACCGCCGCAGCACCGCGTACGGCAGCCGGAAGTACGCGTACAGCGCCTCGGTGGTCGGCAGGTAGTAGCGGGTGGCGTCCAGCTCCTCCTCCAGCCGGAAGCCGGCGCCGGTGACCAGGGGGCCGAGCGTGCGGGTGGTGTAGTGCCGGGCGCCGGGCAGCACCATCGCGTCCAGGTACGGGTCCAGCAGCGACCGCTGGTGCGCGGGCATCTCGGCGCGCGGCACGGCGGCCGGGCCGAGCAGCACCAGCCGCCCGCCCGGGCGCAGCAGCCGGTGGAACTCGGCCAGCGCGCGGGCCGGGTCGTAGGCGTGGCAGAGCGTCTCCATCGAGTAGACGCCGTCGAACGAACCGTCCGCGTACTCCAGGTCGTGGAAGTCGCCCCAGGTGAAGGTGGTGCGGTCCTCCAGGGCGGCCCGGGCGCTCAGTCGGCGCGCCTCGCGGACGTGGAAGTCCATCAGGTCGACACCGGTGACCCGCAGCCCCAGGCGGGCGGCCAGCCGGCGGGCGACGACGCCCGAGCCGCAGCCGGCGTCCAGCACCCGGGCGCCCGGCGGCAGGGCGAGCTTGCGGCCGAGGACGGTCTCCAGTTGGCGCTGCGCCCGCCAGCAGCGCCACTTGGACTGACCGGGCTCGGTCCAGCCCCAGTGCCGGGCGCGGCGGCAGACCAGGGTGTAGAAGAGGCGGTGGCCGGGGGTGCCGTAGACCCGCCGCAGCCCGCCGAGATCGAGCCCGCCGTCGACGCCTTCGACCATCGCACCCGCCCGGCCTTCCGCTGATCCGGGCGCCGCCGCCGTGCCGGCGAGCCGCCCTTGCCGTCCCGGTCACGCTATCGAGCGGACCGGAACGGCGCCGGTCCGGTGCGGCCGGACGGGCGGTCCCGCCGGGTGTCGTGGGTCGGGCGGGGCCGGGCGGGGTCGGGCGCTCAGCTCGCCGCGGCCCGGGCCGCGGCGAGCAGGGCGTCCAGCAGGCCGGGGAAGCGGGCGTCGAGGTCGGCGCGGCGCAGCGAGACGAACCGGTTGCGGCCGGCGACCCGGGTGGTGGTCACGCCCGCCTCGCGGAGCACCCGCATGTGGTGCGAGACCGTCGACTTGTGCAGGTGTTCGAGTCCGAGGTGGCGCGGGTCGCAGGAGTGCTCCGCGCCGTCCGCGTAGCTGGTCAGCAGGCGCATCCGGACCGGGTCGCCGAGCGCGTGCAGCACGGTGACCAGGTCGATCTCGGCGGGGGAGGGCTGGGGCAGCCGCTCGTCGGCGGACATGGCCGGCGGCCTCCTCGGGGTCGGGCGCGGGGCGGTGCGCGGACGGGACGGTTTGACAATCATCCACCGATCCGTACTGTTTGGCGAGTGTCGAACAGTTGCCCGGACGTCCAACAGTTCGACGTTCCGCGATTCCGCGTCCGACAACACCCGTTCCCCGGGGGGATCAACGTGCCCGTCCGCCTGCTCCTGCTCGCCCTCGGCACCTTCGCCGTCGGCACCGACGCCCTGGTCATGGCCGGCATACTCGGCCCGGTCGCCGCCGACCTCGGGGTCTCGGTCACCGCCGCCGGCCAGCTGGTGACCGTCTTCGCCCTCGGCTACGCGCTGCTCGCCCCGCCGCTCGCGGCCCTCACCGCCCGGTGGCCGCGCCGGCGCCTGCTGCTCACCGCGCTCACCGTGTTCGGCGCCGCCAACGCGCTCAGCGCGCTCGCCCCCTCGTACGGGACGCTGCTGGCCACCCGGGTGCTGGCCGCCGCGGGCGCCGCGCTCTACACCCCGACCGCCAACGCGGTCGCCACCACCCTGGTCGCCCCCGAACGGCGCGGCCGGGCGCTCGCCACGGTGCTCGGCGGCATGACGGTCGCCACCGCGCTCGGCGTGCCGATCGGTACCTGGGTCGGACGCAGCGACTGGCGGCTGACGATGTGGCTGGTCACGGTGCTGAGCGCGGCCGCGCTGGCCGGCCTGGCGCTGCTGCTGCGCGAGCTGCCGGCGCCCGTTGCCGCGCCCGGTCTGCGGGAGCGGCTGACTCCGCTGCGCGACCGGAGGGTGCTCGGCGCCGCCTGGACCACCCTGGTGTTCTTCCTCGCCTTCCAGTCCGTCTACATCTACCTGGCCACCGCCGTCGCCCCGGCGACCGACGGCCGGGCCGACCGGCTGAGCCTGGTGCTGCTGGTCTCGGGCGTCGCCTCGGTGGCGGGCAGCTGGCTGGGCGGGCGGCTGGTGGACCGGGTCGGCGTGCGGCGGGTGCTGCTGGTCGCGAGCACGGTGGCGGCGGCCGCGTTCGCCGCACTGCCCTGGGCGGGACTCTCGATGCCCGGCGCGCTCGCCTACGCCGTGGTCACCCCGCTGGCCGGGTGGGCGGTCTCGGTCGCGCTGCCGCACCGGCTCGCCTCGCTGGACCCGGCCAACGCCCAGCTGCTGATCTCGCTCAACAGCAGCGCCCTCTACCTCGGCACGGCCGCCGGAGGTGCGGCCGGCAGCGCCGCGATGGCGCTGCTCGGCGGGCGCTGGTTCCCGCTCGCGGCGACCGGGCTCGCCCTGGTGGCCGCGGCCACGGCCTGGGTCACCACGCGCGGCACGGCGCCGCTCCGGGGCGCCGCGGCTAGCTGAGCTCGCCGCTCGTTGAGCTCGCCGCTGATTGGGCTCGCCGCTCGTCGAGCTCACCGGGCGCGGATCGACCGGAACAGCAACTCGGCCGTCTCCTCCCAGCGTTCGACGATGTCCACCCGGTCGTGCAGGACGTCCGAGATGTGCTGGGTGCCGAAGAAGGCGGCCACCAGCGACCGGGCCGCCGCCTGCGGGGAGACCTCCGGGTGCAGCTCGCCCGCCGCCTCGGCGCGCGCCAGCAGGGTGGCCAGCAGCCGGGTCCAGTCCACGTACGGCGTGGGCAGCTCGGCGTCGATCTGCGGCCGTTCGATCTGCAGCCGGGCGCCCGCCTGGACGACGATGTCGTCCCGGAAGGCGACCGCCGCCCCTTCGAGCATGTGCACCGCCGTCGCCAGCGGCCCGTGCCCCTCGGCGGTCACCTTCGCCAGCAGCACCGGCCAGCGCGCGTAGTGCTGCTCGACCACGGCCACCGCCAGGGCCTCCTTGGTCGGGAAGTGGAAGTAGACCGCTCCCTTGGTCATCTCCACCCGCTCCGCCACGTCCTTCACCGAGGTGTGGCGGAAGCCGCGCGCCGCGAACAGCTCGGCGGCCGCGGTGAGCACCAGCATCCTGGTGCGGGCCGCCCGGTCCTGCTTGGGATCGGGGCCCCGACGGGTGGTGATGGGCCGCACCCGGAACGGGGTGGCCTGGTCGGGCTCGGGCATGCTCGGCTCCTGGGGTGGCTCGGTGTGTTCAACTCGACGGCGGGCAGGTCGATTTGGACATGATGGCGGGAAGCTCCGGACTCGACGCTAAACCTTCCAGAAGGTATGTTCCTGAGACGTCGCACCGGCCGGGGCACCGCAATGTAGCGGTCCCGCCGGGGCCTCCGCGACTGCGGGGGAGGGAGAAACCATGGATGTTCTGTCATCGGTTGTGTCCGCGCGGCGCCCACGGCCGCGGCGGGCGCGGCGGGCACGGCGGAGCGGTCCGCGCGGGGCGGCGGCGTGCTGAGCTGCGAGGGCCTCGCGGGCCCGGCGGGTTCCGCGGGCCTCGCGGGCGTTGACGGCCTCGACGGCCCCGCCGCTGCCGAGCTGGCCGCGCTGGCCCGGCGGGACGTCGTACGGGCGGAGGCCGGACGGCGGCTCACCGAGGAGGTCGCCGCCGGGATCCGCCGCGCGCACTTCCCCCGCCACTTCGTGCCGGCCCGCTGGGGCGGCACCGCCGGGGAGTTCGGCGCCCTGGTGACCGCCGTGGCGCGGCTCGCCGAATCCTGTGCGGGCACCGCCTGGTGCGCGGCGCTGTACGCCTCGCACGGCCGGCTCGCCGCCTACCTCCCGCCCGAGGGGCAGCGCGACCTGTGGGGCGACGGACCGGACGCGCGGATCGCGGCCGCCGTGGTCCCGCCCCAGGGCCGGGCCCAACGCCTGGGCGACGGCTGGCGGTTGGACGGCGAGTGGCGGCTGGCGAGCGGCGCCGACCACGCCGAGTGGATCCTGCTGGCCGCCTGGACCGGGAGCGCCGCCGCCCGGGAGCACCGCGTCCTCGCCGTGCCCCGGGCCGAGCTGACGGTCCTGGACACCTGGCACTCCGCGGGCCTGCGCGCCAGCGGCAGCACCTCGGTCACCGCCGAGGCCGTCCACGTGCCCGCCCACCGCACGCTCGTCCTGGAGTCCCTGCTCGCCCCGCCGGAGGGCGGCGCCGCCCGCTGCCACAGCGTGCCCTACCCGATGGTCGCCGCGCTGGTCTTCGCCGCCCCGCTGCTCGGCATCGCCCGTGCCGCGCTGCGCGAATGGACCGCCGGGGCCCGGTGCGCGGCAGTGCCGCACCCGGCCGCGCACACCGTGCTGGCCGGGGCCTCCGCGAAGATCCGGACGGCCGGGCTGCTGCTGGACGGCGCCGCCGGGCGGGCCGACCGGGGCGAGGTGACCGCCCTGGCGGTGGTGGAGAACCGCCGTGACGCCACGACGGCCGCCACGCTCTGCCGGGAGGCGGTGGACACGCTGTTCCTCGCCGCCGGGGCCGACGGGCAGGACCCGGCCTCCCCGCTGCAACGCGCGTGGCGGGACGCGAGCGCGGTGGCGGTGCACCGCACCCTGGACGCCGACGCCGCGGCGCGCGCGTACGCGGAGACGGTCCTCGCGGCACCGGGCGGTCCGGGACGGACGGCGCGGGGCGGTCCGGGGTGAGCGTCGCCGGCCGTTCCTCGAACGGCGTTCGGGCTGACGGCCGTTCAGCGATCGGATTCTCTCCGATGTGCGGTAAGCCTGCGCGTTCGGGGCTGCCGCTGAGAACATTCATTCAGAAAGGTATGTTCTTTCCCCAGGGAGGGCACATGATGAAGCAGGAGCGGGCCCGGCGGACCCGGGAGAAGGTGCTGGACGCCGCGGCCGAGGAGTTCTCCACCCAGGGCTACAGCCGGGCCACCCTCAACGCGGTGGCACAGCGGACCGGGATGACCAAGGGCGCGCTGTACGGGCACTTCCCGTCCAAACGCGCGCTCGCCGGCGCGCTGATGTCGCACTCGCGCCGGGTCTGGGACGAGATGCGGCTGACCCGCGACGTCCCGGGCGCCGAGGCCGCCGCCGTGCTGGAGGGGCTGGTGCTGGACCTCGCGCACCGGCTGAAGGAGGACGTCCGGTTGCGGGCGGCGCTCCGGCTGGCCACCGACATCCCGGACCCGGCACAGCCGCACCCCCTCCGGCCGCCGTCCCCGGCGCCGGCCCCGCCGGACATCTTCGAGGACGTGCAGCGCGGCCTGGTCGCCCTGATCCGCCGCGCCCAGGGCGAGGGCGGCATGGCGCCCCGGCCGCCCGAGCTGGTCGCCCAGCTGCTGCTGGCCGTCCTGCACGGCGCCCCGCACGTCTCCTTCGGACAGCCGGAGGCCGCCGGCCCCGCCGGGTACGACGCGGCCTGGCGGCTGCTGCTGGAGGCCCTGACCGGCGGCGCGGACCGCGCGGTGCCGGTGGGAGCCGCCGTCCCCTCGGCGTGACCCGTGCCGACCCGGCCGCGCCGTCGTGCGGTCGGGCCGGCGTGCGGTCGGGCCGTCCCCTCACCCGGAGGCGGCCGGCCAGGGGTCGGTGCGGCCGGGCCGGGCGACGCGCTGCCAGGGCCAGCTGGCGGTGACCCAGTGGTCGAGGGCGGTGGACAGCTCCCGGTCGAGCGCCGACCCGGGGCCTTCACCCGTCCAGAAGAACAGGTCGGCCTCGTACCGGGGATCGCCCGGCGGGTCCAGGTGCACGCAGCCGAGCAGTCGGTCGTCGCCCGGTGACACCATTGCCAGCGCGAAGGACTCCCGCCGGATGAACTCCTGCTGGTGCCAGGCGAGCTGGATCAGGTCCTGCTCCTCGGTGAGGTCCGGCGGGGGCCAGTTCCAGGCCCGGCCGAACTGCGCCCAGAGCAGGTCCCGGGCGGAGGTCACCAGCGCGTGGTCCTGGGCGAGGTCGCGGATGGTGATCGGACGCAGCAGGAACCCAGGGGTCTCCAGCCGGTCCGGCACCGCGAAGCGCTGCGGCACGAACGGCCGCGGCAGTGCCCGGACCTCCGGCTCGGCGAGGGCGGTCCGTTCCGGCGGCGGCAGCTCCTGACGGAGGATCGCCCGGTGCACGGCCGTGAGGTCCGCGCCCGGTTCGACGCCGAGCTCGTCGACCAGCCGCCGCCTGGTCCGGCCGTACAGCGCCAGCGCCTCCGCCTGCCGCCCGGTGCGGTACAGCGCGCGCATCAGCAGCGCCTGCGGGCCTTCGCGCAGCGGGTGCTCGGCGGCCGTGCGCCACAGCCGGTCGACGGCCGCCGTCGCCCGTCCGCAGGCGAGTTCGGCCTCGGCCGCCGACTCCACGGCGGCCAGCCGCAGGTCCTCCAGGCGGACGGCCTCCGCCTGGAGCCGCGGAACCTCGCGCAGGTCCGCGAGCGCCGGACCGCGCCACAGGCCGAGCGCCTCGACGAGCCGTGTGCGCGCGCCGTGCGCGTCGCCGTCGGCCAGCCGCGCCCGGCCGTCGGCCGTCAGCCGCTCGAAGCGGCGGAAGTCGACGACCTCCTCGGCCGGTCCTCCTGCATCGGCTTCCCCGGCCTCGCCGACGTCGAGCCGGTAGCCGCCGGCGGTGCCCAGCAGCCGCGGCGCGCCCCGGTCGGCGCCGCCGGACGCGTCGGCGAGGACGGCGCGCAGCCGGGAGACGTAGCTCTGCACCGTGTTGACCGCGCTGGCGGGCTCCCGGCCGTTCCACACGCTGTCGACCAGCCCCGCCAGCGGGACCGGCCGCCCGTGCGCCAGCAGCAGCGTCGCGAGCACGGTCCGCTGCCGGGCCCCGCCCAGCGGCAGCGCCCGCCCGTCGCGCTGCACCGCGAGCGGTCCGAGCACGCCGAACCGCCAACCCCTCCCGGCCATCCGCCGTCCCTTCCCTCGCGCCGTTCCACCGGCCGGGCTGCCGCGCGGACGCGGACAGCCCCGCCGACCGTGCCCCGCCCGGTCCGGTGCAGCGTACGCGCCGTTTGCACGCGTTCTGCACGGCGGGTCCGGCAGGCTGCCCGGACGGCCTCCTCGGCACCCGCCGACCGCACCCGGGGCCCCGACCAGGAGAACCACCAGGATGACCACGACCTTCCCTCCGCCCGCCGGCCTCACCGTCCGGCCCGCCACGCCCGGCGACGCCCCGGCCGTCCGCGATCTGCTCAACCGGGTGGACCTGCTGGAGATCGGCCGGGCGGAGACCGACCTGCGGGAGGTCCGGGCGGACCTGGAGCACCCGGGCACCGACCTGCGCCGCGACTCCTGGCTGCTCGCCGACGGGGACGAGCTGGTCGGCTACGGCCTGGTCCGGGACCGCTCCGGCGGCGGGCGGATCGACCTCGACCAGTACGTGCTGCCGCAGTACCAGGCCGGGGCGCTGCACCTGTTCGCGCTGATGGAGCGCCGGGCGGTGGAGCTGGCGGCGGCCAACGGCGCCTCCCGGGCCGTCCTCCACCTGCTGCTCAACACCCGGCCCACGCTCGACACCAGGGCGATCCGCGGGCGCGGCTGGGCGTGCGTGCGCCGCTACCAGGTGCTGGAGCGCCGGGTCGACCCGCGCACAGACCCCGTCCCCGCCCCGCGGCCGGGCGTCACCCTGCGCGACTGCCGCCGCGAGGAGGACCGCCGCACCGCCCACCGGCTGGAACAGGAGGCCTTCGCCGCGCACTTCGACGCCCGGCCGCGCACCTTCGAGCAGTGGTGGGAGGACATCGACGGCGCCCACCTCGACTGGTCGCTGACCTGGATCGCCACCGTGGCGGGCGTCGGCGACGTGGCCGTGCTCCGCACCCGCGACGACCGCGCCGGCCGGGGATGGGCGGACCGCCTGGGCGTGCTGCCCGCCGCCCGGGGGTGCGGCCTCGGCGGCTACCTGCTGCGCCACTTCTTCGGCCACTACGCGGCATCGGGCTGGGAGGCCGTCGCCCTCGGGGTGGACACCGCCAACACCACCGGCGCGCTCGCCCTCTACGAGGGCCACGGGATGACGGTCGACTTCGCGGTGGACACCTGGGAGCTCACCCTCCCGGTGCCCGGGCTCTGAACACGGCCGGGCCCGGGTGGGCGCAGAAACGATTCCGCGCCCACCCGGGCCGGTCGCCGTCCCGGGGTCAGCCGTTGGCGAGGGCCTGGACGCGGTCGAAGGCGCCGTTGAAGAGGTTCTGGTCGCCGGGGAAGACTCCGGAGTCGGAGTGCTGCCAGATCGTCTGGAAGCTCCAGCCGGCCGGGAGGGTGCCGACGGTGGAGGCGTAGCGGGCGATCCACAGCGGGTTGGTGGCACCGAACGAGGCGTTGTTGCCGGTGCAGGTCGTCCACCAGTTGGTCGTGGTGTAGATCGTGGGATAGCGGCCGGTGCGGGTGTGCACGGTGTTGCTGAAGGAGCGGATCCAGCTCACCATGGCGCTCTGGCTGAGGCCGTAGCAGGTGGCGCCGTAGGGGTTGTACTCGATGTCGAGGGCGGGCGGGAGGGTCTTGCCGTCGCGCGACCAGCCGCCGCCGTGGTCGACGAACCAGTTGGCCTGCGCGGTGCCGGAGGAGCGGTCCGGCAGGGCGAAGTGGTACGCGCCGCGGATCAGGCCGGCGTTGTAGGAGCCGTTGTACTGCTGGGCGAAGTACGGGTTGGTGTAGGTGGTGCCCTCGGTCGCCTTGACGTAGGCGAAGCGCGCGCCGTTGGCGCGCACCGTGGACCAGGCGACGTTGCCCTGGTGGCTGGAGACGTCGAGCCCCGGAGTCTGGGTGACGGCGAGGGCGGCGGCGGGGGCGGCACCGGGCTCCCGGCCCTCGTGGGCGGCGACGGTGGAGCCGGCGAAGTCCAGCTCGGGATGGATCGGGGGCAGTTGACCGCCGCCCCGGGCGGCGGAGTTGTCGGTGGCGGCAGCCTCGGAGGCGGCGGTGTCGGAGGGGGACGCGGTGCCGGGCGCGGGCTCCGCCGCGTACGCCGGGGCGCTGACGCCGACGGCGAGGGCGACCGCGGCGGCGAGGACGGCGAACGCGGGGAGCCGGCGGTTTCCCGGCCTGCTGGTGCGGTCGGTGGGGCTGGCGGAGCGGGAAGTGCTGGGCATGACACTCCTCTGGTCCGTGGTGACGACCCTTGGATTCGCGGACAGCCGGTGCGCCGGTGACGGCGACCGGCTGGAGCAGGGTAGCCATGTACGTGCCAGCCCGCCAGGTATCGGTGGCAACATCCTGAACGGGCGTCACATGGCCGTGGTACCCACCATTCCGCCTTCCCTCACGCCCGGAACACCGCCCGCCCGGCTGCCCGGCCGGCCTCCCCGCAGCGCCGCCCACCTGCGCGGAAGCGGCCCCGGCGGCGACCGGTGCGCGGCGACGGTACGGGGCGCGGGAGCGGTGCGCGGGCGCCCCGCGGACCGCCACCGCCCGGCGCCCCGCACCGCCGTGTCTTTGCGCCTCGGTCAGCCGGTGGTCGCCCACTCTTCGCGCAGCCGCCCGAACACATCGTGGAAGGCGGGAAAGGTCTTCCGCACGCAGCCGGGGTCGTCGAAGGTGATGCCGGGCGCCCGCAGCGCGGTGACGGAGAACGACATCACCATCCGGTGGTCGCCGTGCGAGGCGAGTTCGGTGCCGCGCGGGGTGCCCGGGCGGATCTCGATCCAGTCGTGGCCGGTGGTGACGTCGATGCCGAGCCGGCGGAGGTTCCCGGCGCAGGCGTCCAGCCGGTCGCACTCCTTGATCCGGGTGTTGGCCACGTTCTCGATCCGCACCGGCCCGTCGGCGAACGGCGCGAGGGCGGCGAGCGTCGGCATGGTGTCGGAGATGTCGCGCATGTCGACCGTCAGACCCGACAGCCGTCCGCCCCGGGGGCCCTCGACGGTGACCCGGTCCGCGCCGATCTCCACCCGCGCGCCCATCCGGGCCAGCACGTCGACGAACCGCAGGTCCCCTTGGAGCGCGTCCCGGCCCAGCCCCGGGACGGTCAGCTCCCGGCCGGTGAGCGCGGCGGCTGCGAAGAAGTAGCTCGCCGTCGAGGCGTCCGGCTCGATCGGGTAGGTGGTGGCCCGGTAGCCGCCGGGCGCGACCTCGAAGACCCGGCCGGTGCGCGTCACGGTGGCGCCGAAGGCCCGCATCATGGCGACGGTGATCTCCACGTACGGCGCCGAGACCAGGTCGGTCACGGTGATCCGCAGGCCCTTCTCGGTGAGCGGGCCGAGCAGCAGCAGCGCGGTGAGGTACTGCGAGGACAGGCTCGCGTCCAGGCTCAGTTCGCCGCCGCGGACCCCGTCGGCGGTGATCCGCAGCGGGTGGTGGCCCTCGGCCTCCTCGTGCCGCAGGTCGACGCCGAGGGTGCGCAGCGCCTCGGTCAGCGGGCCGAGCGGGCGCCGGCGCAGCTGGGCGGAGGCGTCGAAGCGGAAGGTGCCGTGGCCGGCCGCGGCGAGCACGGGCAGGAAGCGGCCGGTGGTCGCGCCGTCGCGGCAGTACACCTCGGCGTCGTGGGCCGGGCCCTGCGGGCGGCCCTCGACCGTCCACCGGTCCGGCTCGCGGGTGAGCGCGTAGCCGAGTGCGTGCAGCCCCTCGGCGAAGCCCTCGGTGTCGTCGGAACGCAGCGGCCGCAGCAGGGCGGTGGTGCCGTCGGCGGCGGCGGCGAGGAACAGCGCCCGCGCGGTCACCGACTTGGAACCGGGGATCTCGACGGTCGTCATGGGGCCTCCGGGCTGGGCGGGATGGACGGGACGGGTAGGACGGGTGGGGCCCGTCGCGGTCATCCTGCCGGAGGCCGCACGGTGGCCGGGGGAGTTGTCCGGCTGTTGGACGCGGGTTCGGGACGCCCGTGCGGGGAAGGCGCGTTCGGGTGGTCGGCGGGGTGCGGGGCCGGGTGGTCGGCCGACGGTGGGGTGTGGGGTGCGGGGTCGGGCCGGGCCGGGTGGTCGGCGGGCGAGGGTCCGGCAGGTCGGCCGGTGCGGGTCCGGGCAGGTCGGAGGCCCCGGCGGCTGTGGCACGATGCCAGGGACCGGCTTTGAACGGTCGCCGCCCCCGCCCGGGCCGCCGTCCGGGCCCGTCCGAGAAGAGGACCCGTGCCCGAGAGCAGCACCCGAGCGTCCGTCGAGGCCGTCGCCGAAACCGAGGCCTCCGTCGAGGCCCCCTCCGGGGCCGTCGACACCGACCGGCTCGGCTTCCGCACCGCGACCACCGCGGACGTGCCCGCCCTGCTCGCCCTGGTCGAGTCCGCCTACCGGGGCGACGCCAGCCGGGCCGGCTGGACCACCGAGGCGGATCTGCTGGAGGGCCAGCGCACCGACACCGAGGGCGTCACCGCGGCCGTCACCCACCCCGACGGCGTGGTGCTGCTCGCGGAGCTGGACGGCGAACTGCTCGCCTGCTGCCAGCTCGAACGCCGGGGCGGCAGCGCCTACTTCGGCATGTTCTCGGTGCGCCCCGGCCGCCAGGGCGGCGGCCTCGGACGGGCCGTGCTCGCGCACGCCGAGAAGTACGCGGCCGAGCAGTGGGGCGTGGCCGAGATGGAGATGACCGTGATCGAGCAGCGTGCCGAGCTGATCGCCTGGTACGAGCGCCGCGGTTTCCGGCGCACCGGCGACTACTCGCCCTTCCCGTACGGCGACGAGCGCTTCGGCGTCCCGCTCCGTTCCGACCTGCGGTTCGAGAAGCTGACCAAGGCGCTCGCCGCCCGGTAGCGGCGGCCGGTCGGCGCCCCCGGAGGCCGCCCGCTCCTGCGGCGGGTGGGCGGCCTCCGGGGGCGTCCCGTGGCTCAGGTCCGTGGCTCAGGCCTGGGCCGGGTGCGGCAGCAGGCCGCGCTTGCGCAGCAGCGGGATCAGCTGGTCGCGCACGGCGGGGGCCAGCCGCAGGGCCGGGTCCAGGCCGTCCGTCCAGCGCAGGTCGGCGAGTTCGGCGGCGGGCGCGGGAGCGCGGTCCAGCCCGGTCTCGAACACGGTCATCCGCATCGGCACGCCCTCCAGCGCGGCGACGGCCTCGATCTCGGTCAGGTGGCGCGGTGCGACGGGGGCCGCGCCGAGCTCCTCCTCCAGTTCGCGGGTCAGCGCCGTCAGCGGCCCCTCCCCGGCGTCCGGCTTGCCGCCGGGGAGGTAGAAGACGTCCGGGGCGGCCTTCTTGCTGACGACCAGAAGGCGGCCGTTGTCGACCACGGCGGCGGCCGCGACGGTGAGCAATGCGGGGTTGGGATCGGTTTGCGGCGATTCGTGCTCGAACATGATCATGATTGTTGCAGCCGCCGATCATGCGGGACCGTGCGGGGGTGTCTGACGGGTATGTCTGGCGGTGGTGGTCCGGCGGACGGGGCCCCGTAGGCCCGGCGGCGCGCCCCGCCACCCGAGGAAGCCCCGCCGACTGGTCGCCGACGGCCGCGTCCACCTGCGGACGCTCCGGTACAGCCTCCTCGTGCCCGGCCGCGACCGGCCCCGGGAGTGCCGGGAGACCCTCACGCCGCACCCGCACCCGCACCCGAACCCGCAGCCGCCCGGCTCCGGCGGACCGCTGCGCATCGTCTTCGCCGAGGACCCCGGCCGGTTCGCCCCGGCCGGTTCGTCCCGGCCCGTTCGCCCCGGGCGGCTTCCCGCTCGGCTCCGGCGACGTGGGCCGGGCGCACGGCGCCTCGCCGAACCTGCACGAACCGGGAGCCGTCCGGGCCCTGCTCGACGCCACTGCGGCGCGCGGGGCATGGCGGCCGGGGAACGGCGGGAGGCGCGGGTCGACGGTTCGTCGCTGCCGGAGGCGGTGGCCGCCGCCGTGCCACGGGGACGCCCGCTCAGCCGTAGATGCTGCGGCAGAGGCGGGCCTGCTCGGAGCCGGCCGCCCAGCGGCCGAACCGCTCCGCCTGGTCGCAGATGGTGTCCGTTCCCGCCCCCGCTCCCGGTAGCGCGCCCGCAGGGGTGTTCGCGCCGGGGGAGGGCGCGGCGCCGGCGCCGGGCGCCGGAGCGGGCGCCGGGGCGGGGCCGCCGGCCGGGGCGCCCGCCGTCTTGGAGGGCGCCGGGCGTGGCGTGCGGCTCGCCTTCGGGCGCGGTGACGCGGAGCGCTCCGCGCCGTCGGCCCGGGCTCCCGCCTGCGGGGCGGACGCCGTGCCCGCCGCACCGTCCGGGCTCGCGGTGGCCGTCGTGCTCGCCGGACCCGTGGTCTCCAGCCGCGCGCCCTCGCCGCCCGTCGTCGTCGGCGGCGGCAGCGGGGAGGGGGCCGGCACCGGCAGCCGGTCGGCCGCCGGCGAGGCGACCGGGGACGGCGGCAGCGGCGGGGCCAAGGACGGCGCCGGGAACGCCGCCACCCCGGACGACTCCTCGCCCGGCCCGGGGCCGCACATCGCCAGTACCGCCGCCAGCCCGGCGACGATCCCCGCCGAGCCCGCCACCCACATCCGCCGTCGCCGTCGCCGGGCCGTCTCGGCCGCCGCCGCCAGCGCCTCCCAGGCCGGCGGCTCGCCGGGCGTCGTGGGCGGCGCCGGTACCGGCGGCGGCTGCCACGCGTGCGCGGGCCACTGCCACTGCACGGTGCCGGACGGCATGGTGGTGCCCGGGCCCGGCGGCCGTTCCCGGCCCGCCGACGGCGGTCTGCCCGACACCGGGCCGCCCACCACCGGCCCGCGCGGCGGCGGACCCCCGCTCGCCGGTGTCCCGCCGCCTGCCGATTGCCCGCTCATGTCCTCGTCCTCCTGCCGTCGCCTGCTCCGGCTCCCCGGCGGCCCGCCCGTCGCGGACGGCCCGGTCGTACGGGAACGGGGCCGGTCCGGCACCGCCGCAGGGCCCCCGCTCGCCGTACTCAACGAGCGCGCCGACGGCGGGACATGACCCGGAAGTGGGCCCCGGGGCGCGCCCGGGCCGCCTCGCGCCCCGGCCGTACGCTGCCTGCCGGTCCCCGGGTGCGCTCCCCGGAGGTCCGCCACATGCTTGGGGGCATGGAAACCAACAGCCCGTCCGGCACGGGGAAGCCTCAGGTCGAGGTCGCCGAGTTCCGCACCGACAGCCGCTACCGGCTGGTCCGCTTCGAGGGCCACGGCTGGGAGCCGCTCGGCCCGGAGGAGTTCGAACCGCGGATCAAGCAGCTGTTCCCGGACCTCGACCCCCGCGACCCGGTCCTCGTCGCATGGGCGGACCGCCCGTGGGAATGGCCCGCCTGGCACCCCGGTGAGGCCTGACCCCAAGTGTGACGGCCATCCGGGGTACGGTTGACGCGGCTGCTTGACGGCCGCGACGGCCCCGGTTGACGCCGGGTGCGCGTACGGAGGGCGGAGGGGGAACGGCCGTGGTCACGGGGGAGACGCGCGGCACGGACCGTCACCGTCCGGCGGGCACCGCCGGCTACGGCGAGGAGGCCGAACGGCTGGCGGCGCAGTACGAGGCCGTCACCTTCGCCGAGGTCCACCGCGAGGCCCTGCACCTGCTCCCGTCCCGGCCCGCCGACGTCCTCGACGTCGGCGCCGGCAGCGGACGCGACGCCGCCGCGCTGGCCGCCCTCGGCCACCGCGTGGTCGCCGCCGAACCCACCGCCGAGCTGCGCCGGATCGGCGAGCACCGGCACGCCGGCAGCGGCGTCCGCTGGGTCGACGACGCACTGCCCGCGCTGCCCCGGCTCGGCGCGGAGGGCGCGCGCTTCGACGTCGTCCTGCTGACCGCCGTCTGGATGCACCTGGCCCCCGACGAGCGCCCGTCGGCCATGGACGCGCTCACCGCCCTGCTCGCCCCCGGCGGCAGCCTCTTCCTCTCCGTGCGCCACGGCCCCGTCCCGGCGGGGCGCCGGATGTACGACGCCCCGGCCGCCGAGGCCATCGCCCTCGCGCGTGCCCGCGGTCTGCACCCCCTGCTGCACACCGAACGCCCCGACCTGCACGGCCGCTCCGACGTCCACTGGACCGTCCTGGTCCTCGCGGGCGCCGGCCGCTCCTGAACGTCAGCCCGCGAAGCCCCCGTTGCTCAGCAGCAGCTGGCCGTTGACCCACTGGCCCTGCGGCGAGCAGAGGAAGGCGACCAGGTTCGCCGTGTCCTCGGGAGTGCCGAGACGGCCGAGCGGCGTGCGTCCGAGGACCTCGGCCCGGATCTCCTCGGTCATCCATCCGGTGTCCACCGGGCCGGGATTGACCGCATTGGCGGTCACCCCGAGGTGGGCCAGCTCCTGCGCCGCGGCGAGGGTGATCCGGTCGAGCGCCCCCTTGCTCGCGCCGTACGGCAGGTTGCCCGCCGTGTGGTCGCTGGTGAGCGCGACGATCCTGCCACTGCCGACGGGCCCGGCGAACCGCCGCCCGAACTCCCGGATCAGCAGCCAGCTCGCCCGCGCGTTGACGGCGAAGTGGCGGTCGAAGCTCTCCACCGTGGTGTCGAGCAGACCGGAGTCGACACTCTCGCAGTGGCCCAGCACCAGTGCCGTCACCCCGCCGAGCCGCCGCTCCACCTCGTCGAACACGGCCGCCGGCGCCACCGGTTCGGCAAGGTCGGCCTCCACAGCCGCGCTCGCCGCCCCCCGGTCGGCAAGCGCCCGCGCGACGGCCTCGGCGGCACCCGGCTCGGCACCCCAGGCCATCCGGCGGTCGTAGGGGGTCCAGTAGGTGAAGGCGACATCCCAGCCGTCCTCGGCGAGCCTGCACGCAATACCGGCCCCGATCCCGACCGTCCGCCCGACACCGGTGACCAGCACCACGGGCCGCGAGGCGGGGGATTGCGGGGGTTCGTGGGCGACCGTCATGAGGAGTGATCATCCTTCTTGTATGTCGGAACGTCAAATAACCTACGCCACCACTTCCTTGGCCATCATCATCGGCGACCCGCGACCGAACCCGACGGTTCATCTCGCGTCCCGCTGCCCCAAGCCAGATCTCCACCGCCGTCCCACACCTACGAGACCACTCGCATCCGTTCGCGATGCTCACCCCTCGCCCGCTTGGGTGGAGTAGGAAGTCGGGGTGGCCGACTCCTACTCCACCCAAGCCGCCCACCACCTCAGGCGAACCCGGCTAGGCTTCCCTTGCACCGCAAGAACTATCCCAAAGATCCGATATGCCCGAATCTCAACAAGTTGCAGAATCCCGCCCCGCCCCCACATAAAGCCCCAGTTCGCGAACTCTGCTCCCCGCACACGCGGGGATGGTCCCCCGGACTACGCCGCGTACGCCGGTGGCGAGCTCTGCTCCCCGCACACGCGGGGATGGTCCCCTCGCCGGTATCACGACCAGCGCCACGGCCGGCTGCTCCCCGCACACGCGGGGATGGTCCCAGGAACACGGTGCCGGACCAGATCCAGGAGCCGCTGCTCCCCGCACACGCTGGGATGGTCCCACGGAGGTGCACATGGCCTATGGCGAGAAGGTCTGCTCCCCGCACACGCGGGGATGGTCCCATGGAGCTGCGCCTCGACCGCCGCCTCGCCGACCGCTCCCCGCGCACGCGGGGATGGTCCCACCACCGCGGCCAAGGCCACCAGCCGCATCATCTGCTCCCCGCGCACGCGGGGATGGTCCCGGCGACCCCAAGATCCTGGCGCTGGCCCGCAGCTGCTCCCCGCGCATGCGGAGATGGTCCCTCGCCGGCGGCGTGCCCGACCTCGTCGAACCGCTGCTCCCCGCGCACGTGGGGATGGTTCCGTGGCCATTACGCCCCGCGCGCCGTTCGGCGACGGCTCCCTGCGTATGTGGGGGCGTGGTCGGGTGCTCGGCCGGACTCGGGTGGTGGCGGGGGCGATGGTGGTCAGGAAGGGGTTGCCGCGCCGAAGTTGTCGGCGACCAGGCGGGTGGCCCAGTGGCGGAGGACTTCGGCCACGGGTGGGTGGTGGAGGCCGGCGGCCTGGGCGAGGTGGTCGGCGGAGGTGGTGTCGTAGCGGTCCTCGGAGAGGAAGGTGAGGGTCTCCGGGTCGGCGCCGGTGAGTGTGCGGGGCAGTCGTCGGACGATGCCGACGGGGACCCGGCCCCGGGGTGCGCGCACGCCCAGGTGGTCGGCGAGCAGTGTGATCATTTCGGGTAGGGGCGGGGTGGCCGGGTCGAGCACGGTGTGGGCGTGTGCCGGTCCGGTGTCGTGCTCCGGGACAGCGGCGAGGAACCGGGCCAGATGGTCGATCGCCACCACGGGGACGAAGGTGCGGGCCGTGCCCGGCAGCAGCGGCAGGCGGCCGGAGTGGAGTTGGCGGACCAGGCCGGCGAGTCCTAGGTACTGCCCGGACTCGCCGGTGATCGAGTGACCGATGACGCTGCTCGGGTTGACCGTCGTGAGCGGTACGCCGAGTCGGCCGGCGGTCACCCGGACGGCGGCGTCGCCGAGTTGCTTGGACGCCTCGTACGCGCCGAGGCGGGCGTAGAGGGTGTCGGCCTCGGCGGGCGGAAGCGGGTGGCGGGGCGCGGCATGGCGGCCGACGCGGTACCCGGAGGCGTGGACCAGTCTGCGCAGGCGCGGTCGCCCGGCGGCCCAGTGCAGGGCGTTGAGCGCGCCGTCGACGTTGGCGGCGTGTGCCGTCGCGCGGTCGAGGCCGAAGCGGAAGACGGCGGCGAGGTTGTGGACGTCGCGGACCTCGGCGAGGCAGGCGTCGTCCTCGGGGGTGAGTCCGAGGCCGGGGCGGGTGAGGTCGGCGGCGACGGTGGTGAGCGGGTGGTCGTCGGCGCCGTGTGCGCGCAGCCAGTGGCGGAGTTCGCGGTCGCGGGCGGTGCCGGGGCGGAAGGCGGCGGCCGTCGGTTCGCCGCGGGCGAGGAGTTCGAGGACCAGCCACCGGCCGAGGAACCCGGTGGCGCCGAGGACGAGGGTGGTCGGCGGCGGTGGTGCGGTGCTCATGGTGGCTCCGATTCAGTAGACCGGTCTGTATATTTTCGACGCATGCCCGGAGCTACTAAGTAGACCGGTCTGCATATTTTTTGGCGCAAAAGGTGCGGACGGGCGCCCGAGCGGCGCTCGCCCGCAGCTTGCGTCAGCGGGTGGGCTGCGGGACCGGGGCCGGGACCGAGGCCGGGACCCGGTCCCGGTGTGCGGTGATGAGGTGGCGTACGGCGTGGGAGGCGTCGAGCAGCGGTTCCACGGAGCGGCGCACCTGGGCGAGCAGCACCGCACCCTCCAGCAGGGCGAGCGCCTGGCCGGCCGCGACGTCCGCCTCGGCGGCCTCGAAGCCCTCGGCCGCCAGCCGCCCCGCGAGCACGCGCTGCCAGCCCGCGTACACCTCCGCGCAGACCTGGCGCAGGCTTTCGTTGCCCCCCGCGACCTCCAGGGCGACGGTCGCGACCGGGCAGCCCTTGGTGAACTCGGACTGTGTGAGGCGGTCGGCGAAGGTCCGGGCCAGGGCGGTGAGCGCGGTGGACGTGTCGGCACCCTCGCGCACGATTGCGGCGAGCAGGTCCGAGACCTCCTGGCCGGCCTGGGTGAGCGCGGCGGCGACCAGCTGGTCCTTGCCCTCGGGGAAGTGGAAGTAGAGCGAGCCGCGTGGTGCGCCGCTCTCCGCCACGATCTGGTTGAGGCCGGTGCCGAAGTAGCCGTGTGCTTCGATCAGGTTCCGCGTCCCGGCGATCAGCCGGGCGCGGGTCTCCTCGCCTTTGACTCCCATGAAGAAAACTGTAGACCGGTCTGCATATTCCTGTCGATGCCTTATGTCGACCAAAGTTGACGTGGCGACGGTTTCTGACGCCGCCCCCCATCGCATACCGTTCGGCGCATGACGAAGAGCCACCCGTCGAGCCCCGGTCCGCAGAACGGCCGCACCGGCATGCTCGCCGCGCTGCTGGCGCTGAGCGTCTCCACCGTCGCGCTGACCGCGCCGCGCGCCGTCTCCGCCGGACCCGGCGAGGCGGTCGTGGACGAGGGCTTCAACGGCCCGGGACTCCCCACCGGTTGGAGCGCCGTCGAGGGTGACTGGAAGGTGGAGGGCGGCCGGCTGGTCGGCACCTCCGCCGACGCCGGCCGGCAGACCAGGATCGCCTTCGGCCGCCACCTCGACGACTTCCGCATCGAGGTCACCGCCCGCTTCGAGACCGCCGTCGACGACGTCCGCTGGACCGCCCTCGGCCTGGAGTTCAGCCGGAACGCCACCGACGCGGCCGGCCGCGACGTCCGGATCGCCGTCGAGGTGCACGGCACCACCGCCCGCTGGAGCGTCGACGGGCGCGAGGTGGTGCGCTCCACCCGGGTCGCCCGCAGCGCCGACGACGGCCAGGCACTGCTGGTCGACGGCTCGGCGGTGTCCTTCGACGACGTCAGGGTGACCGCGCTCGCCCCGGGCGCCTTCGTCCGCCAGCCGGGCGCGCCGCTCGCCGTGTTCGCCCACCGCGGTGCCTCCTCCGCCGCGCCCGAGAACACCCTTCTCGCCGACGAGGTCGCCCGCCGGGCCGGCGCCGACTGGATCGAGAACGACGTCCGACCCAGCCGCGACGGCGTGCCGTACGTCCTGCACGACGACACGGTGAACCGCACCACCAACGGCACCGGCGCCGTCCGCGACCTGACCGCCGCCCAACTGGACGGCCTGGACGCCGGCTCCTGGTTCGCCCCGACCGCGGCCGGCGCGCGGCTGCCGAGCCTCGCCGCCCAACTGGACGACCTGCGCACCCGCGGCGGCAACCTCCTGCTGGAGATCAAGGGCCCGCACACCCGCGACGAGGTGGCCCGCATCGTCCAGGAGGTCCGCGACCACGAGATGGCCGACCGGGTCCTCGTCCAGAGCTTCGAGGCCGACGCCCTGCGCCACACCCGCGAACTCGCCCCCGAACTGCCGCTCGCCCTGCTGCGCAGCAGCCTCGACGACGATCCGGTGGCCCTCTCCCGGGAGCTCGGGCTGGCCGCCTACCACCCCGCCGACGAAGCCCTCGCGGCCCGCCCGGAGGTGGTCGCGGCCCTGCACGCGGCGGGCGTCGCGGTCAACGTCTGGACCGTCGACTCCGCCGCCCGGTGGAAGGCCCTCGACGCTGCCGGAGTCGACGGCATCATCACCAACCGCCCGGCCGAGCTCGCGGGTTGGCTCTCCGCACACCAGTAGCGGCGTGGCGGCGTAACACAGTGGCGGCATCGCGGCGTGGCGACCCCCGGCAGGGCGCCCGGTGACGGGGCGGCGGCCGACGGCCCATTCGCTGACGAACCGTCAATCATCCCGACCGGAACGGAGGACCGGGCTCCAACCCGCGACCTCCGGCGGCTATCCTTGCGCATCGGTGCGCCCCGGCGCGCCGCAGCCGCACAGGCACGTGGACCGTTGAGGTGGGGGAGACATGGCGGACGGGCCGGAGATCACGGAGCTGGACTCCCTGGAGTTCTGGGTCACCGAGGACGACGAGGAGGACGGCGACACCATGGGCGTCTTCCGGCGCGACCGCGAGGCCGTCCTGCGCCGGGTCCCGCTCGGAGCCCTGCGCAGCAACCTCACCGAGACCGTCGACGCGCTGCAGGCGCTGTTCGAGCAGATCGCGGAGCGCGGCGGCCCGATGCCGCTCAAGGAGGTGCAGTTGAGCTTCCAGGTCTCGGCCTCCGGCGGCGTGCAGCTGATCGGCAGCTCCCAGGTGCAGGGCACGCGCGGGATCACCTTCGTCTTCGGCCGCTGACGCACGACGGGGCCGCACTCGATGCACGGGGGGTTCGCCGCGCTGCTGCTCGGCGCCGGCGACTACGACCTCGCGGGCTTCACGCCCCTGCCCTTCGTCCCGCGGGACCTCGAACGGCTCGGCGAGGCCCTGCTGGCGCGCGGCTTCCGGGTGGTGCTGCCCCCGGCCAGGGGCCAGGTCGGAGCCAACTTCGTGAACGGCGAGGTCGGCCACTTCCTGCGGACCGCCCGGCGCGGCGAGACGGTGCTGATCTGCCTGAGCGGCCACGGGCTGCACGCGGAGGGCAAGGACTACCTGGTCCCCGAGGACCTGCACTCGGGGGTGGAGCCGCCGTGGTCCGGCTGCGTCGCCATCGACTGGAAGTACGAGGTCGAGCGGACCCCGGCCGCCCAGGTGCTGTTCCTGATCGACGCCTGCCGCAACGGCGTCCGGCAGGACTTCATGAGCGGCACGATCGGCTGGGGGACCCGGGAGGCCCTGGTCGTCGCGGGCCGCAGCGTCGCCCACCTGTACGCGTGCTCACCCGGTGAGTACGCGCGCTTCGTCGGCTCCGACGACCTCCGGCAGGACACCGGGGGAGGTTCGTTCAGCCTGTTCTCGCGCGCCGTCCTGGACGTGCTGCTGGCGCACGACGGGCCGCTGAACCTGGAGCAGCTGCGCGTCGGCACCCAGGCCCGGATCCAGGAGTACCACGAGCGCTACGGCAAGCAGGGCCGGCCGCAGCAGGTCCGGGTCCTCACCGACGTCGACCAGACGGCGTTCCTGGTCGCGGGCCCGGCCCGGCGCGCCGTCGCCCCGCCCGCCGGCGGGGCGGGCGGATCGGCGCCGGTCCTGCAACCGCTCGCCGCCCACCCCGCCGACGCCGCCGTCGCCGCCCACGCCGCCGTCGCCGCCCACCCCGTTTCCGACGGCACGGCCGCTCCGCCCGTGGACCCGCAGGAGCTGCTCGGCCGCGCCGTCCACGAACTGCAGACCACCGGGCGGACCGGGTTCCTGGAGGAGTGCGCGGCCGTCGGCCCCGTGGCCGACCTGCTCTGGCTCTGCTCCCTGCCCCTCGCCCCGGGGGCCGCCGCCGCGATGTGGACGGCCGCGGGCCTGCGGCGGCCGGTCGCCCCGCTGATGGAACTGCTCGCCGCCCTGTGCGACGGAGGCCGGACAGCGGTCGCGCACCGGGTGCTGGAGTCGGCGGCCACCGGACGTCCGGCGGACGAGCTGCTCCTCGCGCTCGGCGCCCTCGGCCTGCCGCCGGAGAGCGCCGATACGCTGCGCGGGACGGTCCTCGGGGTGCTGGGCGGCCTGCCGCCGGCCGAGTTGGCGGCGTGCGTGGTCGTGCTGAAGCAGGCGGACCTCGGCGCCGAGGCGAAGTCGGTCCTCTCGACGCCACGGCCAGTGGAGGACCTGCCGCCGCTGCTGGCCGCGCTGGACGCCGCGGAGTTGGCGGCCGAGGCCCGTGAGCTGCTGCGGGAGGCGGTCACCGGGTACGGCGCGCAAGCGGTGGACGGCCTCGTCGAGGCGCTCGGGCGCGCAGGTCGGGCCGAGCACCGCACCGCCGTGCTGACGCTCCTCGCGACGGGGCCCGCGGACGGCATCGTCGCCTGGCTGGCTGCGGGCCGTTCGCGCGCCGGCTTCGCCGAGGACGCCGGCTTCGTCGAGGACCCGGGCTTCGCCGAGGACGCCGCCTTCGTCCTCAGGACCGCCGTGGCCACCGGGGACCGGCACGCCCTTTCGCCGGCGCTGCGTGCCGCCGGTCTGGCGAACCACCGCGACACCGTCCACGAGGAGATCGGCCGGCTCCCGACGGCGGACGTGTGCGTGGCGCTGAAGCGTCTGGCGCACGGCGGTGCGACGGAGGACGCCGAGGCGGTGGCGGCCCGCGCGGTCCGGCCCTTCCGCCCGGAACGGGCGGCCGAACTGGTCCTCCTGCTCGACCGGGAGGGGCCCGCCGAGCTGCTGGCACCCGTCTGCCGCGAGCTCTCCGAGCAGCCCCCGGCCCAGGTGGTGGCGTTCCTCGGACACCTCGGGCACCTCGGACACCTCGGGAACGCCAGAGGCCTCGTCAAGACGGTCATGTCGTCCTTGGGCCCCTCGTATCCGCTGGACCAGGCCGTGCCATTGGTCAAGGCACTCCGTGAGCGCGGCCTCACCGGCGCCGCGGGCCGCTTCCGGCGCGCGCTGGTCCGTGAGCGGGGGGCGGCGGACCTCCTGCCCGTGCTGGCGAGGGCCGGCGACCAGGACCGGTCCGCCTTCCTGAAGGACCTCCTCGCGGCCCACCGGGCCCCGGACCGGCTCGCCGAACTGCTCCACCTGGCCTGCGGAGAGGGCCTGCGCGGCACCGTCGGCCACCGGATGGCGGAGAAGGTGGTCGCGGGGTCGGACGACGAGGCACTCGTCGCCGTGCTCGCCGAACTCCGGGCGCCCGGCCGGGAGGCCGCCGAGGAGGAACTGATCGGTCGGCTGGGGCTCAGCCCGGTCGCGGATCGCCCGGAGCGGATCGCGCGGTTGCTGGCGGCCGAGGGCCTGCACGGTTCCGCCGCCGAACTGCTCATCAGGGTGGCCGAGGAACGGGGCCCGAAGGGGGTGGCCCTGCTCGGTGCGGGCCTGCTGGCCCACCCGCAGCACCCGCAGCCGGAACTCGGCAGGCGCCTGCTGGTCGAGGCGACCGAGGACCGGCCGGTGGCCTACCTGGCCGAGCTGGCCGCTGAGCTGGCCCGGCACCCGGACGGACCGGGGCCGCACGCCGAGGGCGCCGAGATCCTCCGCAGGGCGGTCGAACGGCGCTCGCCGGCGGACGTGGCGGAGCTGCTGGTCATCCTCGACGCCCAACGGCCGGGCGCCCTCGCGTTCTACGACGTCACCGCCCTGCTCGGCGCGTTCGTCGGGGCCAGACCGGTCCACGAGATCGACGCCCTGCTCCAGGAACTGAACGCCCGCCGCGCCCGGCACCGGCTCGGCCTCAGCCTGGTGGCCGCCGTTCGGGGCGCTGCGCCCGCCCTGTTCCAGGTCACCCGCCTGACCGGGGCGGCGGCGGGCACCCGGTACGTGCTGGACGCCTTCGGGGACGACACGCCGATGCGGGCGTGGGAGGTGGGCGAACTCCTCGGGGAGCTGGAGCGGCTCGGCTGCCGTGAGGAGAGCTTCGCCGTGTTCGAGCAGCTGGGCTGCTTCCAGCCGCCCTCGGCCGTCTGCGGGCTGCTGGCCGGGTTCCGGGGCACGTACTTCTTCGGGGTGCTCTGCGAGGCTACGGCGAAGCGTCCGCCGAGGGAGATCACCGCGATCCTGTGGGAGTTCGGGGACTCGGGGGAGGCGGGCCTCTCGTTCGCGGAGTACCTGGGCCGGTTCCTCCCGCCGGACCTCTGCTGGGCCGTGCTGGTCGAGCTGCTCGTCGGCGGGCGGAGGCGTCTCGCGGGAACCGTCCTCAAGGCCGCCCCCTGGTCCCGCTCGACGAAGGGGCTCGCTCGGCTGCTCGCCACCCTGGAGCAGGAGGACGACGTCCGGCGCCGGGCGGCGCTGGACACCCTGACCCTGGACCTGCACTCCGCCGCCTGGGCGATGGAGCTCCTGCACCGCCTGCACGACCAGGGCCTGCACGAGGGCGCCGTCCCCGTCCTGCGGGCGCTCGCGCACACCCCGGACGCCTGCACCCAGTGGCTGGAGATGCACGCGCTCGGCTGGTTCCGGTACGCCGCCTTCCTGCTCGACCGGCTCCCGGGGGAGACGGACGTCCTCCCGTGGTACCGGCAGCTGCCGGGGACGCCGCCGAAGCCCGGCCGGAAGGCGCTGCTGCGGGCGTCCGGGGCGGACGGCCCGCCGCGCGCACTCGCCGCCGGTGCCGCCACGGCCCGGGCGGCGCTGGGCGCGGCGGCCCTGTACCGGTCGCCCGCAGCCGTCGCCGAGCTGCTGATCGCCCTGGCCGGCGAACCCGGCGGGTGGACCGAGCCGGGGCGGATCCTCGCGGCCGTCCGGCCGTGTGCTGAACTCGGGCAGGTCCTGGCGGAGTTGGGCCGGCTGGGGCACCCGGACGAGGCGGTCCGGATCGTCGACAGCGTGGTCGCCGACGAGCCGGTGACCAGAATCGCCGAACTGCTGGAGGCCGGGGACGGTGCGGCGGCGCTGATCGCCGAGTCCGTGGTCACCCGGGACACGACCGCCGACCTCATCGACGGCCTGGAGCGGGCCGGTCACCGGAGGAGCGCCGAGGTGCTGATCGACACCGTCGTGGCTGTCGGGCGCAGCGGGAGCCGGGCCGCCCAGGTGGTCGCGAGGCTGGCCGGCACGGGTGTGCGGTCGGCGCTCCGCCTCCGTCTGATCGGCGGCTTCTGCCGCCGGCAGCGGGCCGCGGAGGTCGCCGCCTTCCTGGCCCACCTCGACCGGTACGGTCCGAAGCGGGAGCTCGAACAGGCCGTCGGGGCGGTCCGCGCGTCCCGTGCCGCGGAGTTGGCCGAGATCCGGCAGGCCCTGAAGGAATCGGGCTACGGGAACCGCCGACTGCTGACCGCGCTCGCCGAGCAGCCTCCACCGCCGCCCACCGGTCGGCGGCTGTGGCGCAAGGACACCAACGGTCCCTGACCGGGCCGCGAACGGGAGCGGCCGTACCGGGGAAGGCGTCCCGGGGAAGGCGTCCCGGGCGTCGGTCCAGCACTCCGCTCGTCCTGGAGGAGCCGGTGGCTCCGGCTCCTCCGGGGTGCTGGTCGCGCCCTTCCGGGGGGACCGCCTTCCGGCATGGCGCCGGGACCCTAGAACGTGCCGAAGCTCGCCGGGCCCGTCGGGCGGTAGGTGTGGGCGGTGACGCCGGAGGGGGTGGTGCGGGTGCCGGCGAGGTGGAAGGCGGTGGGCGGGCCGGCCTCGGGGAAGAGGCGGTGGCCGGTGCCGAGCCGAACGGGGGCGGTGACCAGGTGGTACTCGTCGATGACGCCGTGCGGCATCAGGGCGCGGGCGAGGGCGCCGCTGCCGTGGATCTGGATCTCGGTGTCGCCCAGCCGGTCCTTGAGCGCGGCCACCTCGCCCGCCAGGCCGCCGGGGGCGGCACCCGTCAGCACGGTGGTGTTGTGCCAGGCGGGGTCGCGCAGGGTGGTCGAGGCGACGAACTTGGGCAGGGCGTTGAGCGGGACGGCGATCGGGTCCTCGGGGTCGGTCGCCTTCGGCCAGTAGCCTGCGAAGATGTCGTACGTCCGGCGGCCGAGCAGGAAGGCGCCGGCGCGGCCGATCACCGCGTTCATCAGGGCGCCGAACTCCTCGTCGGCGAACGGGAACAGCCAGCCGCCGTGGGCGAAGCCGTCCTCGCGGTCCTCCTCCGGCCCGCCGGGGGCCTGCATCACGCCGTCGAGGGTCAGGAAGGTGGTCAGCACGAGCTTGGCCATGAAGGGTCTCCCCGGTCGGATGTCGCCCCCCGGGGACCCAAGATCCCAGACCGGCCGTCGCGTCGCCGCCGCGCCACGCCGTCGCGGCGGCGCCCGGCGGCAGCCCCTCCGCGGGGACGAGGGGCCGCGCCGGCGGGGGCGGCCTGCCGGCGATGCTCCTAGGCTCCTGCCATGACGACTCCCCGGCCCGCACCCCTCGACCTCCTCTGGCGGGGCGGGTTCACCGACCGTGAACTCGACGCCCTGCACGCCGCCGCCTTCGGCTACCCGGTCGACGCCGACCGCCCGCCCACCCCCTGGCGGGCCCGGCTGGAGCGCCACAGCCTCGGCTGGGTCTGCGCCCGCCCGGCCGCGGACGGCCCGCTGCTCGGCTTCGTCAACGTCCTCTGGGACGGCGGCGTCCACGCCTTCCTCCTCGACACCGCCGTCGACCCGGCCGTCCGGCGGCGCGGCACCGGGACCCGGCTGGTCGCCGCGGCCGCCGACAACGCCCGTGCGGCGGGCTGCGACTGGCTGCACGTCGACTTCGAACCCCGTCTGCGCGACTACTACCTCGACGCCTGCGGCTTCCGCGCGACCGACGCCGGCCTGATCCGCCTCTGAGCGCCCTGCCGTACGCTCGCGGGATGGACGGATGGGTGGGGGCCTGGACCGGCGGACGGCGCGCCGTGCACATCGGCAACGTCGCCGACTTCAACGAGCAGTTCCGCCAGGAGGACGAGCCGCCGGACGCCGAGCGCCGCGCCCGCCGGCTGCGCCAGGCCCACCACTACGCGGGCCTCGCCGTCGCCTACGGCCCCGACCCCGCCGCCCTGGTGCTGCCCGCCGAGGTCGACCGGGCCTGGATCGACCTGCTCGCCCGTGAACTCGACTGGGGACCGGTCGAGTTCCACGCCGGCATCGCCCCCGGCAGTACGGTGGCCGACGCCCTCGCCGCCCGCCCCGCCCTGGCCGGACGGCTCGCCGGCGACCCCGGGCCGGTGCTGCACTGGGGCCGCACCCCCGACCTCGGCGACGGGCCGGAGCTCGCGGCCGTGCGCCGCTACGAGTCCAAGGCGGCCACCCACGAACTGTTCACCGCCCTCGCCCCCGGCCACCCCGGCATCAGGGTGCCCGGCCAGGAGCGCGCCGACACCCCGCGCCGCGCCGCCCGCCGGTTGACCTCCCGCGCCGCCCGGGGCCTCACCACCGTGCTCAAGTCCCCGCACGGCGTGGGCGGTTACGGCACCGCCGTGGTCACCCCGCAGGAACTGCTCGCGGCCGGCGGGGCCCGGGCACTGCTGCGCCGCCTGGTCCGCGAGGACGTGCTGCCGCCCGGCGGGGAGCTGCTGCTGGAGGAGTACGTGGACGGCGGACCGGCCGGCTCGGGCCGGCTGCGCGACCTCACCTTCGACGCGGTGATCGGCGCCGACGGGCGGGTGCACCCGGTCGGCGTCGGCGAGATGGCCGTCGACGGCACCCGCTACCAGGGCGTGACGGTCGGTCCGGACGTGGTGCCGCCCGGCGCCGCGGCCGTCGCCGAACGGTTCGGGCTCGCGGTGGGGGAGCGGCTGGCCGCCGCCGGCCACCGCGGCTGGTTCGACGTCGACTTCGTCACCGACCGCGAGCGCAGGCTCGCCCCGACCGAGGCCAATCTGCGGCTCACCGGCCCCGCGATCGCCTTCGTGCTGCGCCACCGCCTGGACGAGGTGCGCGGCCCCGGCCACCTGGTGCGCACCCTGGACGCCATGCCGCTCGGTGCCCGGCTCTCCCAGGAGGCGCTGTTCGGGCACCTGGAGCGGCTGCGCCCGCAGTGCGCGCGGCTCGGCGCGACCGTCCTGCCGCTGATCGTGACGGCCTGCTACGAGCCGGAGCCCGCCGTCGGCCTGGCGCTCGCCGCGCGCGACGCCGAGGCGCTGGAGGCGGCGCAGGCCCTGCTCGGCTCGGCCCACCACGCACTGGGCCGGATGTTCGAGGCGCTGCGCTGACCGGGCGGTCGGCTCGACGGCGGCACGGTCAGCGCGGCTCCTTCGGCTGCCAGGCGAGGAAGCGGACCACGACGGCCGCCGCGACCATCAGCGCCACATTGAACACGTAGACCAGCCACACCTCGGTGGCCAACACCGTGCGGTCGGCCGTCCGGTAGAGGTTGTCCTGCGGCCACCACGCCGCCAGCAGCCAGAACACCGACAGGTGGGCGGCGAACGAGAGCCCGGGCGGGCGTCCGAGGCGGCCGATCGCCGGGGCGCCGACCAGCAGCCAGGCCGTGCCCAGCCCGAACGAGGCCCACTCGAAGAGGTACAGCCCGCGGAAGAAGGCGTCGTACGGGGACGGCACCAGCGAGACGTCCGTGGAGCCCGGCCACAACTGCCCGGTGAACAGCCACGCGGCCACCGCGAACGGCACCGCCAGCATCAGCACCGCGCAGCCGGTCCGCGTCTCCGGGGAGGCCGCCCCGCCGCCCCCGCCCTTGCCCCGGTACCCCTTGCCACCGCGAGCCCGGTGCGGCGCGGAGTGGCCGACCGGCGCGGGCAGCGGCAGCGCGCCCCGGTCGAGCTTGCCGGCCCGGGTGCGTGGCAGTTCGGGCAGCGGGACGACGGCGGCGGGCGTCCCGTCCTTCGGCAGGTGGACGGCGAGGTGGGTGGAGAGCGACCAGCCGTCGGTGCCCGGCGTGCCGGGCGCGGTCGCCGCGTAGCCGACCAGCTCCCGCCGGCCGGGCGCCACCTCGACCTCGGTGACGGCCGCCTCCCGCACCCCAGGGTGCGCGCGCAGCCGGGCCTCGGCGCGGGCCGCCGCGCTCACCCGGGCCACCACGGTGGAGGACGACGGCCGCTCCTGCGGCCCGACCACGCCCGCCGCCCGGCCGACGAAGCGCAGCGTGCCGTCCGGTGCGAGCCGGCCGAGGTCCCTGGTGAGCAGCAGCCGCCCGTCCGGGTCGAAGTCCGCCCGGACGAACCGCTGCGCCGTCTCCTCGGGCCGGCCGAGGTAGCCCCGGCCGAGGCCCGGACCGGCGAGCGCGATCTCACCGGTCGTGCCGTCCGTGTGCGGGGCGCCGTCGGGGCCGAGCACGTACACCCGGGTGCCGGGGAACGGCACGCCCACCACCGACTCCGAACCGCTGTTCGGCGGCTCGTGGAGGCTCCGGAGCTCGAAGTACGTGCTGTCCACGGCGGCTTCGGCGAGCCCGTAGACGTGCACCACCCGGGTGCCGGGGCCGAGCAGCCGCCGCAGCGCCAGGTGCTCGTCCGGCCACCACTTCTCGGCGCCGACGGTGAGCAGCCGCAGGCCCGGCAGGCCTTCCGCGCCGCCTTCCGCGCCGCCTTCCGCGCCGCCTTCCGCGCCGCCTTCCGCGCCGCCTTCCGCGCCGCCTTCCGCGCCGCCTTCCGCGCCTTCCGCGCCGCCTTCCGCCGCTCCGCCCGCCGCCGCGAGGTGGGCGGCGAGGCGGCGCGCGGTGCGCACGTTCAGTTCCAACACGGTGATCCGCTCGGCGGCCACCAGCGCCGGCAGGTCGGCGACGTCGGCGCCGCGGTCCAGCGTCAGATTGCGCGGGGCGACCACCAGGGTGGCGCCCGAGCACAGCGCGCGCACCCAATCGGCGGTGAAGACGTCGAACTCCAGGCTCGCGGTGCTCAGCACCCGGTCGGCGGGGGAGAGGCCGTAGGCCTCGCTCCACCCGTGGTGGGCGGTCAGCAGGTTGCGGTGCTCGACCACCGCGCAGCGCGGCGCGCCGGTGGTGCCCGAGGTGGTGAACACCACCGCCGCGTCCTCGGGCCGGACCGGCACCGGGGGCGGCCCGGCGGGCAGCTCCGGCAGGTCGGCGGCGGCCGAGTCCACGCAGACCAGCGCCCGCGCGCCGGCGTCGGTCAGCCGGATCCGGTGGGCCTCCTCGGTGACGACCACGGCCGGTGAGGCCTCGTCGAGCACGTGCCGCAGCAGCGCGTCCGGCGCGCCCGGCTCCAGCGGCACGTACGCGGCGCCCGCCTTCAGCACGGCCAGCAGGGCGACGTACACCCCGGTGCCCCGGCCGACCGCGACCGCGGCCCGGCCGCCCGGGCCGAGCCCGAGGACGGCCAGGTGGCGGGCCAGCCGGTCGGCCCGCGCGTCCAGCTCGCCGTAGGTCAGCTCCCGCCCGGCCCACCGGACGGCGACCGCCCCGGGGGTGCGCCGCGCGTGCTCCTCGAAGCGTCCGGGCAGCGTCCCGGCGCGTCCCGTTCCGGCCTCGACCGGTTCTCCCGTCCCTGCCATGCCCGCCCCCTTCGACCCGGCCCGACCCGGTGCGTCCCGCACCGCTTCCACGCTCCGGCGCCCGGTTCCGGTTCCCCCTCCCGGTGTCCCGCCCCGGTTCCCCGATGGTGCCGCCGACTCCCCTCCGGGAACAGGGGCGTGCGGGAGCGGACCGGTGCCCTCAGGCCTTCAGCAGGACGTCGGCCACCCCCCTGGGGCCCGCGAGCACCACGGGTTCGGCCATCACCCGCAGGGTCTCGCGCAGGGTGTGCAGGAGGCCGGCCATGGTCCGGTGGGCCTGCGGGGTGTCGACGTAGATCGAGTTGATGTGCAGACCGGTGGAGTCCCGTTGGAACCACGAGGTGCTGCCGTTCACCCGCGACACCCACACGTAGGCCGTCGGCCGCCACCGCGGGTGGTGCTCGGCTCCCGGGCACTTCCGCATGTCGATGTAGGAGACGAAGTTGACCGGGAACGGCCAGCAGCGTCCGGTGAAGTGCTCCGGTGCGAGGAGTTCCCAGGCCCGGATGAAGGGCACGTCGATGCTCTCCATCATGGTCGTGAAGCCGTCCCGGACCCCGGCGATCAGCTGGGCGAAGTCGAGGTTCCGGGCCACCGCGAACTCGATGGGCAGGGTGTTCACGAACCACCCGAGGGAGTTCCGCCAGGTGCCCCGGCCGCGCTCGCTGAGCGGCATCAGCGCCCGGTACCGGTCCGGGCCGCCCTCCTCCCGCAGGGCCACGGCCACCGCTGCGAGCAGTCCCATGAACGGCTTCCCGCCGACGTCCCGGCAGCGGGCCTCCAGCGCCTCGGCCTGCCGGTCGTCCAGCAGGGTCGCGGTGTCGTTGACCACCGGGTACAGCCGGCCGGGCTCGACCCCGAGGTCCAGCGGGAAGCGCGGGAAGACGCCGTCGTTGCGGCGGATGAAAGCCCTCCAGTAGGCGAGCCGGTCGTCGTCGACGCCGATGGACGCGTAGCTCCGGCGCTGCTCCCGGGCGAACTCCAGGTAGCTCCCGGGGGACGGGAGGTCGGGCTCCCCGCCCCGGCAGTACGCGGCGTACGCGACTTCGACATCGCGGACCACGTTCGGCATCGACATGCCGTCGGAGACGATGTGGTCGAAGGCGAGGTACACCGTGGTCGAGCCGGTGTCCCGGATGACGGCGCCCATGACGTACGGCGGCCAGGCCATCGTGTCGATGCCCTTCTGGAAACCGTCCGACAGGAACGCGCGGATCTCCTGGGACGTGTCGAACTCGCCCATGTCGACGGCTTCGAGTTCGATGGCGTCCGGCCGGTGCACGGCGTAGGAGAGGTCGCCGAGGAGCCGCTGGAACTCGCAGCGCAGCACGTCGTGCCGCCGGATCAGGAAGAGCAGTGCCTCCTCCAGCGCCGCGCGGTTGAGCGTTCCCCGGATCTCGAACGTGACGGCCAGCCATGAGGCCAGGGGCTCTTCGGTGTTGCGGGATTCGTCGATCAGCGCATGGTGCTTGTCCTGGTTGAACGACGCGCTTCGCCGGTTCCGCGTCCCGCGGTGGTCCGTGCAGGCCGGGTTCGGCGGGCTGATGCGCCACTCGACAACGTGCCCCGGCGCGATATCGGCCGTTTCCAAAGGAACTTGGCGCATGGTGCTTCTCTTCCGGATGAAGGGGCGGGTCTTCCGCGGACCAGTGGGCTGCGATCAGGGCGAACGGGTTTGTCCGGTCCCTTCTCCTGCTGCCGTCGTGCGCCCCGGACTTGAATGCCTCGAAGGCGCGGCGAAGAAGCCCCGGCCGCCGTTGTTTCAACGGGGGGGGATCGCAATGGGCACCCGATCCACTGCAGAGCGTAGCGCCGCGTATTCGGCAAACTGTTGATCGGCTCGCCGCACTCCCCGGCGGTGGTGTCCAGCGCTCGGACGCCCGGGCTGCCGTCCGGGCGAACGGTTGTACTCTGCACGCGGACGGTCGGCGCCGGCCCGTCCGGTGGCGGCGCCGCGCCCGTGACCCTGCCCGGCACCGGACCACCAGGAGGACCGCCCGCATGAGCACGCCCGACCCGCGCCCGCCCGCTGAACCGTCCGCCGCCGAGCCGTCTGCCGCTGAACCGTCCGCCGCCGAGCCGCTGCTGCGAACCCGGGCCGTCGACGTCGTCCGCGACGGGCGCCACCTGCTGCGCGGGATCGACCTCGCCATCCACCCCGGCGAGCACTGGGCGCTGCTCGGCCCCAACGGTGCCGGCAAGTCCACCCTGCTCGCCCTGCTCGGCGCCGTCTCCCACCCCACCCGGGGCGAGGTGGACGTGCTCGGCCGCCGGCTCGGCCGGGTCGACATTCGCGGGCTGCGGGCCCATCTCGGCCACGTCAACCCCCGCCACCCGCTGCGCTCGCCGCTGACGGTGCGCGAGGTGGTGCTGACCGGCGTGACCAACACCATCGAGCCGGACCTGCACCGCAAGCCCGCCCCGGAGGAGCTGGACCGGGCCGAGCTGCTGATCGACACCCTCGGCATGACGGCGGCGGCGGAGTCGGCGTGGACCACGCTCTCCCAGGGGGAGCGCGGCCGGGCGCTGATCGCCCGCGCGCTGATGCCGAGTCCGCGGCTGCTGCTGCTGGACGAGCCCGCCACCGGGCTCGACCTGACGGCTCGCGAGCTGTTGCTGGACAGCCTGGACCTGCTGCGCCACCAGCACCCCGAGCTGGCCAGCGTGCTGGTCACCCACCACCTGGAGGAGCTGCCGGAGTCCACCACGCACGCTCTGCTGCTGCGTGACGGGGAGACGGTCGCGGCCGGGCCGGTGGACGAGGTGATGACCACCGATCTGGTGAGCGCCACCTTCGGGCACCCGATCCGGATCACCCGGCACGAGGGCCGCTGGACCGCCCGGGCCGCCGCGCCCCGGCGGTTCGGGCGCACCCAGGCGCTCTGACGCCGGACGGGCGGCGGCCAGGAATCGGCGGGTCTCGAGAGGGACTGCGAGAGGGGCCAGGAAAGGGCCTGCGAGAGGGGCCCTGCGAAAGGCCTGCGAAAGGCCTGCGGAAGGGGCGCGCACCGCCGGTGCGCGCCCCTTTACCACTTCTTTGCCATTCTCGCCACGCCCCGATGCGCCCCCGGTGGCCGAAAATCGTCGGTGGACCGACCGTCGGGAGCCCGCAGGCCTACTCCCACCTGCACCGTTTCGTGACCGCCCCCGGTGTAGACGGCAAAATCCGATATCCCTAAGGTATGCCTTAGCTAAGTGGGTGGGCTGCCCTTCGGTGCCAGAACTCCCACCCGTGCTCAGCCCTGCCCTGAAACACCCTGCCCTGACCGCTGGAGCCCGCATGCCCGCCCGTCGTTCCACCGCAGCCGTGCTGCTCACCCTCGCCGTGGCGACCGCCGCACTGGCGGGCTGCTCGCAGAAGAAGGACGACAAGGCATCGTCGGACGCCGTCAAGGTGAACGCCACCGACACCGCCTGCGAGGTCTCGAAGACCAGCTTCCCGGCCGGCCACGTCGTGCTCGACATCGCCAACAAGGGCTCGAAGGTCACCGAGGTCTACGTCTACGCCGAGGGCGACAAGATCGTCACCGAGCGCGAGAACATCGGCCCGGGCACCAAGGCGAGCATCACCGCCGAGATCAAGGCCGGCACGTACGAGATCGCCTGCAAGCCGGGAATGGTCGGCGACGGCATCCGCCAGAAGATCACCGTCACCGGCGACGGCGGCTCGGCCGCCCCGGCCGACCCGCGGCTGACCGCGGCCGTCGACGCCTACCGCACCTACGCCCAGGAGCAGGCCGACCTCACCATCCCGGCCGTCGAGGCGTTCGCCGCCGCGATCAACGCCGGCGACCTGGAGAAGGCCAAGTCGCTCTACGCCCCGTCGCGGATGGGCTGGGAGCGCACCGAGCCGGTCGCCGAGAGCTTCGGCGACGTCGACCCGAAGACCGACGCCCGCGAGGACGGCCTGGAGCCGGGCCAGGAGTGGACCGGCTGGCACAAGCTGGAGAAGTCGCTGTGGGCCGACGGCGCGATCGGTGACGCCGAGAAGAAGCTCGCCGACCAGCTGGTCGCCGACCTGAAGGACTGGCAGAAGAAGATCCCCGAGGCGGAGATCACCGCGACCAGCATGGCCAACGGCGCCAAGGAGCTGCTGGACGAGGTCGCCACCGGCAAGGTCACGGGCGAGGAGGAGCGCTACAGCCACACCGACCTGGCCGACTTCGCCGCCAACGTCGAGGGCGCCAAGAAGGCCTACGAGCTGCTGAAGCCGGTCGCCTCGGAGAAGGACGCCGAGCTGGCCAGGACGCTGGACTCCGAGTTCGCCGCCATCGAGACGCTGCTCGCCAAGTACAAGCAGACCGACGGCACCTACACCTCCTACGACAAGGTCGCCGAGCCGGAGCGCAAGGTCCTGTCCGACGCCGTCAACGCGCTGGGCGAGCCGCTGTCGAAGCTGGCCGCCGCGGTGGTCGCGAAGTAGTGCCCGCAGCCCGGTGCGCCCGCCCGCGGCGCGCACCGGGCACCGTACCCGCGCACCACGCCCGCACTGCGCCGTGGCGGCCCCGGTGGCCGCCGCGGCGTCCGTGAGTCCAGCACAGAGAAGGGCCCGCCCGCCGATGGACGCCGAGAACCAGCAGCAGAACGGGACGCCGGCCGACAGCGGCGCCGCCACGGACGTCACCGCCGACACCGCCCCCGCGAGCCGCACCGGGCGCACCGCGGTCAGCCGCCGCGCCGTGATCGGCTGGGCCGGGGCCGGGGTCGCCCTGGGCGCGGCCGGCGTCGGCTCGGTCGCCGCCGCCACCCGCCAGGACGACGACACCCCGGCCGCCCCGGTCACGGCCGGCGCGGAGATCCCCTTCTACGGCGACCACCAGGCCGGCATCGCCACCCCCGTCCAGGACCGGCTGCACTTCGCCGCCTTCGACGTCTCCTCGTCCGCCACCCGCGACTCGCTGGTCCGGATGCTGAAGGAGTGGACCAAGGCCGCCGCCGCGATGACCGGCGGCCGCGAGGTCGGCAGCGGCGCGGCCAACGGCCTGCCGGAGGCGCCGCCGGACGACACCGGCGAGGCCCTGGGGCTGCCGGCCTCCCGGCTGACCCTCACCATCGGCTTCGGCCCGAGCCTGTTCGAGAAGGACGGCGTGGACCGCTTCGGCCTCAGGGCCAGGCGCCCCGAGGCCCTGATCGACCTGCCCAGGTTCAAGGGCGACAACCTCGACCCGCAGCGCAGCGGCGGCGACCTGTGCGTCCAGGCCTGCGCCGACGACCCGCAGGTCGCCGTGCACGCGATCCGCAACCTGGCCCGGATCGGCATGGGCACCGTCAACATCCGCTGGTCGCAGCTCGGGTTCGGCAAGACCTCCTCGACCACCCCGGACGCCCAGACCCCGCGCAACATGATGGGGTTCAAGGACGGCACCCACAACATCGCCGGCACCGACACCGCCGGGCTCGCCGAGCACGTCTGGGTCGCCCCCGGCGAGGGACCGGAGTGGATGACCGGCGGCTCCTACCTGGTCGCCCGCCGGATCCGGATGCACATCGAGACCTGGGACCGCGCCCCGCTCAAGGAGCAGGAGGACGTCTTCGGCCGCACCAAGGGCGAGGGCGCGCCGTACGGGCGGACCAAGGAGCACGACGACCCGGACCTCAAGGCGATGCCGGTGGACGCGCACGTCCGCCTGGCCCACCCGGACTCCAACGACGGCCGGATGATCCTGCGCCGCGGTTTCTCCTTCACCGACGGCACCGACGGCCTCGGCCGGCTGGACGCCGGGCTGTTCTTCCTGGCCTACCAGCGCGACAGCCGCACGGCGTTCGTCCCGCTCCAGCAGCGGCTCGCGGCCTCCGACGCGCTGAACGAGTACATCCAGCACGTCGGTTCGGCCCACTTCGCCTGCCCCGCGGGCGTCCGAAAGCCCGGCGAGTGGTGGGGCCAGGCCCTCTTCGGCTGAGGCCGCCCCCCGCCCGTCTCGCCCGTACCACCTCTTCACCCCCCAGGGAGCCAGCGTGTTCGCCAACTACCTGATCGGCCTGCGCGAAGGACTCGAAGCCAGCCTGGTCGTCTGCATCCTGATCGCCTACCTGGTCAAGACCGGCCGCAAGGACCGGCTGCCCCCGGTCTGGACCGGCGTCGGCGTGGCCGTCGCCCTGAGCCTCGGCTTCGGCGCCGTGCTCCAGTTCGGCTCGACCCAGCTCAGCTTCGAGGCCCAGGAGGCGCTCGGCGGCACGCTGTCGATCATCGCCGTCGCCCTGGTCACCTGGATGGTGTTCTGGATGCGCCGCACGGCCCGCCATCTGAAGGTCGAGCTGCACGGCAAGCTGGACGCGGCCCTCGCCATGGGCACCGGCGCCCTGGTGGTCACCGCCTTCCTGGCGGTGGGCCGCGAGGGCCTGGAGACCGCGCTGTTCATCTGGACCGCGGTGCAGGCCACCGAGGACGGCTACAACCCGATCATCGGCGCGGCGCTCGGACTGCTGACCTCGGTGGTGCTGGGCTGGCTGTTCTACCGGGGCGCGCTGAAGATCAACCTGGCGAAGTTCTTCACCTGGACCGGCGCGATGCTGGTCGTGGTCGCCGCCGGCGTGCTCGCCTACGGCGTGCACGACCTCCAGGAGGCCGACTGGCTGGGCGGCCTGCACGACCGTGCCTTCGACATCTCCTCCACCATCCCCAAGGACAGCTGGTACGGCACCCTGCTCAAGGGCGTGTTCAACTTCCAGCCGGACCCGACGGTCCTCCAGGTGGTGGTCTGGCTCGCCTACCTGGTGCCGACGCTGGCCTTCTTCTTCGGGGTCTTCGGCAGCCGCCCCGCCAAGCCGGTCGCCCCGACGGCGGACGAGGCCAAGTCGGCCGCCTGAGCGAAGAGTTCAGGCCTTCGCAGCACCCCTGATCGCCCCCTCCGGCCACCCGCCGGGCGGGGCGATCGGCGTTTGCGGACGGCTCGGCAGCTGACGCGCGGTCAAAGTTCACCTCGCGGCTCTACCCGCGTAAACCCCTTGGCCCCCATCCTGGTTGGCAGCCCGGGCCGGTTCCCGCCCGGGGGCTTTCCCCTGCCCTCCTCGACCCAGGAGTCCCCCGCATGTCCGCGATCTCCGCCATAGCCGCGCCCCGCCGCGCCCTGGCCGCCGCCCTCGGCGCCCTGCTGCTCGCCCTCACCACCCTGCTCACCGGAGCCGGCACCGCTCGGGCCGCCCTGCCGACCCCGGTCTCGGCCGCCACCGCCCGCGGCTACCTCGCCACCATCGCGGTGGCCGCCGAGTCCCACACCAGCACCTACGACCGCGCGCTCTTCCCGCACTGGATCACCGTCTCCGGCGCCTGCAACACCCGCGAGACGGTGCTCAAGCGCGACGGCAGCAACGTCGTCACCGACTCCAGCTGCGGCGCCGTCAGCGGCAGCTGGTTCTCGGTCTACGACAACGTCACCACCACCACCTCGTCGAGCTTCGACATCGACCACCTGGTGCCGCTCGCCGAGGCCTGGCGCTCCGGTGCCTGGGCCTGGACCACCACCCAGCGCCAGGCCTTCGCCAACGACCTGACCCGCCCGCAGCTGATCGCCGTCTCCGCGAGCTCCAACCGCTCCAAGGGCGACCAGGACCCGTCCAGCTGGCTGCCGCAGGCCTCCTACCGCTGCACCTACACCCGCGCCTGGGTCCAGGTGAAGTACTACTACGGCCTCTCGGTCGACAGCACCGAGAAGAGCGCCCTCTCCGCTGTCCTCAGCGGCTGCTGAGGAAACGTTCGCTCACTGTGATGCACCGGCGCCCCACCGTCACCACGGGGGCGCCGGTGCCCCATTGTCCCGCGAATGGGCCTACGGTGGAGGAAGAGAACGTCTCGGCTTGGGAGCGTGGTCGAGATGAGCGGCAACACCGCCGCCCGGCCCAGGTGGTACATCCGCACCTGGCACGTCGTACGGGAGATCATCAGATTACGACCTCCCCGATCCGCCTGGCGCGAGCGCGTGCTCGCCCGGATCGGGTACCTGCGCGTCCTGCTCGACCGCGAGACCTGCGAGAACCTCTCCTGCGTCGATGCCGAGTGCCGCCGCCGCGTCCTGGTCGACGGCGCGCGCGTCCGCCTCGACAACGCCGCCGCGGCAACCGTGGAACGCTTCCACTGGCGGCGCCCGTGGTCGGGCGCCACCGCCCTGGAGGGCGCCTGGGCCAACGTCCGCGCCGCCGACGTCCTGCTGCTGGAGATCGTCCCCGCCGCGCTGCTGCCCGACCGGGCCATCGACATCCTCGCCATGGCCCGCAACCACCTCGGCCGCAAGGACCTGCGCACCGTCGCGCTCGGCAAACGCGTCGGTGCCGCCGACATCACGGAAACCGACCGCAACCTGCTGATCCGCACCCTCGACGCCGCCTACGCGGCCCTGGACGCCGAGTACGCCCGGGTGCGCAGTCTGCGCAACCTGCTCTGGGCCGCCACCCTGTGCGTCCTGGTCGGCGTGGCAGGGCTGGCCGTCTACGGCTGGTTCAACCCGAAGTCGCTCAGCCTGTGCTTCAGCCCCAGCCCCAGCCCCGCCGTCACCCAGGCCCCCGCCCTGGTCGTGCCCGACCCCGCCGCGACCCGGCTGGTGGTCTGTCCGTCGGGCGAGTTCGTCTGGGGCACCAAGGGCGTCATCGCCGGCAACTACGCGACCAGCGGCGACATCATCACCGTCGAGGTGGCCGGCCTGGCGGGCGCCGCGCTCACCGTGATCGGCTCGCTGCGCCGCATCCAGGGCACCAGCGCGCCCTTCATGCTGCCGCTGGCCGCCGCCGCCCTCAAGTTCCCCACCGGCGCGCTCTCCGCGCTGATCGGCCTGCTGCTGATCCGCGGCGCCTTCGTCCCCGGCCTGAGCGACCTCGACAGCCGCGCCCAGGTCCTCGCCTGGGGCGTGGCCTTCGGCGCCGCCCAGCACCTGGTGACCCGGCTGGTCGACGAACGGGCCCAGTCCACCCTGAAGGAGGTCGGGCGACCACCCGGCGGCGACGTCGCGCCGGAGGACGCCACCGGCGGCGCGGCGGCCCGCACCGAATCCTGAGCCACAGTGCCCGACAGCACGGCGCCCGCCGGGAGTGATCCCGGCG
>NZ_JBHVER010000053.1:0-42060 GCF_042802195.1 Kitasatospora sp. NPDC057500
GGTCCGCCCCGGCGCGCGGGCCGGCCGCGCGCCCTCGGCGGCGGCCGGTGCTCGTCCGACCGTGCTACTTGGTGAGCGCCTCGACGCCGGCCTGCGCGAACTGCTCGTCCAGGTCGCCGCTCGGCGCGCCCGCGACACCGATGCCCGCCACCGGCGCGCCCTTGGACTGCACCGGGGCGCCGCCGGCCAGGAACAGCGTGTTCGGGATGTCCTTGAGGTTCGGGGCCTGCGCGAGGCGCTTGGTCAGCTCCGAGGTGGGCGCGTTCCAGGAGACCGCCGTGTACGCCTTCCGGACCGCCGACTCCGGCGACTGCGGGCCGGCGCCGTCGCCCTTGAGCAGCACCCGGGTGACGCCGTCACGGTCGACGACCGCCACCGAGACGCGCTGGCCCGCCTTGGCGGCCGCGTCCAGGGTGGCCTGGGCGGCCTTGGTGGCGGCCTCGATGGTCAGACCGGTGGTCTGGGCGAGGTTCTTGTTCTGGGCGTCGGTCTTGACCGCGGCCGCGGCGACGGCCGGGGTGTCGGTGGCCTCGGCGCTCGCCGAGACGGCGCCGACGGTGGCGGCGGCCAGCGCGGCGGCGGCGACGGTACCGGTCAGCACCTTGGTGCGAACGGAGGTCTTCTTCATGGTCCGGCTCCTCGTCGGATGGCGGTGGTGGGAACGGATTCGATCCTCCGTTCCAGGCCCCCCGCGCCGCATCGGCGGTCCGGACACCGCGCCCGGGCATGATGGACGACGGACCCGTCAGCCGATCGGTTGATGCGGCACCCGACCGGACGGGTCACCATCGAAGGATCACCCCGGCCCGGACAGAGCGAGGAGCGGCCCCGTGCACCACCCCGGCCCCCTCCCTTCCCCGTCCGCCCGACCCGCCCCGCCCGCCGCCCTCGACCCGGACGCCGGCCGGCTGGCCGTGCTGCTCGACTCCGCGTTCCTCCTCCTGCTCGCCACCTCGCTCAGCCGCTACCTCACCCACCACCCGGACAACCCGCGCATCCCCTGGGTGCTCGCGCTGAGCACCGCGCTGGCCGTCGTCCAGCCGGTCGGCTCCTGGCTCGCCCACCGCCGCCCGCCCGCCCCCGGACAGCGCCGCCGCCCCTGGCCGCTGGCCGTGGTGACCGTGCTCTGGGTGGTCCTGGTGCTGCTGGCGCCGAGCTTCGCCTGGTGCGCCGTCCCGCTGGTCTACACGGCCCTGCGGACGCTGCCCACGCCCGCGGCGATCCCGCTGGTCGCGGCACTCACCCTGCTGGTGGTCGTCGGCGAGGCCCGGCTGCCGGGCCCGGTGGACGCCAACCTCCTGCTGCTGCCGCCCGCCGTCGCCGCACTGGCCACCGGCGTCTTCCTGTACATGGAGCGGCAGGCCGAACGGCAGCGCGCGCTGATCGCCGACCTGGTCCGCACCCGGCGCGAACTCGCCGCCACCGAGCGGCGGGAGGGCACGCTGGCCGAGCGGGAACGGCTGGCGATGGAGATCCACGACACCCTCGCCCAGGGCCTGTCCAGCCAGCAGATGCTGCTCCAGGCCGCCGACCGCACCTGGGACGGCGACCAGGCCACCGCCCGGGGCCATGTCCGAACCGCCGCCGAAGTGGCCGCCAGGAACCTCGCCGAGGCCCGCCGCTTCGTCCACGACCTCGCGCCCGCCGAGCTCGCCGACGGCCGCACCCTGGAGCAGGCGCTGCGCTCGCTCGCCGAGCGGGAGTCCGCCGAGAGCGGGCTGCCGGTCCGCTTCCACCTGGACGGCGCGCCGGTGCCGCTGCCGGCCGCCGCGCAGTCGGCCCTGCTGCGGATCGCCCAGGGGGCGCTGGCCAACGTCCGGGAGCACGCCGGGGCCTCGGCCGCTGCGCTGACCCTCTCCTTCCTCGGCGACCAGGCCGTCCTGGACATCGCCGACGACGGCCGCGGCTTCACCCCCTCCACCCCGCCGGCCGCCCCCTCCGCCGCCGGCCGCGGCCACGGCCTGCCGGCCATGCGCGCCCGGCTGCGCCAGCTGGGCGGCACCCTGACCGTGGAGAGCGCGCCCGGCGAGGGCACCGTGGTCTCCGCGGCCGTCCCGCTCACCCCCGACCGCCGATAGCACCCGCCAGTACCTGGAGCCGTCCGATGAACTCCTCCACCCCCGCCCCGTCCCCGGTCCGGCTGCTGGTCTGCGACGACCACGCCGTGGTCCGGGCCGGCCTGCTCGCCCTGCTGGCCAGCGCCGGCGACATCGAGGTGGTCGGCGAGGCGAGCAGCGGCGAGGAGGCGGTCGAGCTGGCGGCCCGGCTGGCCCCGCAGGTGGTGCTGATGGACCTCCAGCTCGGCGACGGCATCGACGGCGTGGAGGCCACCCGGCGGATCACCGCCGCCCCGGCCGCCCCGCACGTCCTGGTGCTGACCACGTACGACACCGACGCCGACATCACCCGGGCGATCGGCGCGGGCGCGACCGGCTACCTGCTGAAGGCCGAGCGCCCGGAGGAGCTGTTCGCCGCGGTGCACTCGGCCGCTCAGGGGCGCACCGTGCTCTCGCCGCCGGTCGCCTCCCGGGTGATGGCGCAGATGCGGGCCCCGGCGCCGCAGCTCACCGAGCGGGAGACGGACATCCTCGCCCAGCTCGCCCAGGGGCTCGGCAACCGGGAGATCGCCCGTGCGCTGTTCATCAGCGAGGCGACCGTCAAGACCCACCTGGGCCGGATCTACGACAAGTTGGGCGTCGACACCCGGGCGGGCGCGGTGGCCGTCGCCAAGGAGCGCCGGCTGCTCCGCTGATACCGACATTCCATTCGGATTATCCGATTCCGAACATACGCCCCGACCCCCTCCGCCAGACCACTCGCCCTCCCCCCGGAAACCGGCCCCCACCGGCCTCTTCACCCGACCCGTCCGGCCGCCCCTTGCCATCCGGAGCACCATCGCCGATCGTTGGTGGTTCATGGTTCGGGCATTGACAAACCAACCATGCGGTTTGTTACCGTAATGATCAACGACGCCCCACCTCAAGGGGGCTTGCCGGGCCTGTGCGGAGCGCTCTCGCCGGAGAGTGTCGCCAGGGGGGACGGCGGGAGTCCGGGGCGATCGGGGGGAGCGGCGCAGAGCCGCGCGTCGACGCGGCGCGGAGCGAGTCCGGGGGGACTCGCTCCGCGCCTCCCTGCTTTCCGCACCCTGCTTCCCCGCGCCTGACCCGCCGGGAGACCCGACGGCCCTTGTCCGGTGGATTGGTCCAGTCCACACTGATCATCGGACGAGGGGGACGCCATGGCGGAAGGGACGGCGGACGGGCCCGAGGCCTTCGGCGGACGGCTCCGGGCGCTCCGCAGGAGGGCTGGGCTGAGCCAGCAGGCGGCCGCGGAGCGCGCCGGGATCAGCACCAGGGCACTGCGCGACATCGAGCACGGGCGGGTCCGGCGGCCCCGGACGGACACCCTGCGCCGGCTGGCCGAGGTGCTGGAACTGACCGGCGGCGAGCTGGCGGACCTGCTGACCGCCGCCCGCACCGAACCCGCGCGCGGCGCCGGACGGCCGAGGCTGCTGATCCTCGGCCCGCTCGCCCTCCAGCACGGCCGCACCCCGGTCCCGGTCACCGGCCCGATGGTGCGCCGCCTGCTCGGCCTGCTGGCGCTCAAGCACCCCGGGCCCGCCACCCGGCAGGAGATCACCGACACCCTCTGGCCGTCCGGACCGCCCGGCTCCCACCAGAGCCTCGTCCACGGCTACGTCGGCCAGGTCCGCCGACTGCTGGACCCCGACGGCCCGCGGACCGCCCCGCCGCCCGCCGTCGTGCGCACGCCCACCGGCTACCGGCTGGACGCGGCCCCGGGCGACATCGACCTCGGCCGGTTCGACGAACTGCTGGACCGGGCCCGGCGCCAGTTCCGCGAACCGGGCCCCGCCGGCACCGCGGAGGCCGCGTACGAGTCGCTGACGCGGGCCCTGCGGTACTGGCGGGGCCCGGTGCTCGCGGACGCCGACCCGGTGCTGCGCCGGCACCCGGCCGCGGTGGCGGCCGACGAACGGCGGGTCAGGGCCGCCCTGTTGCACGCGGACGCGGCGCTGCGGCTGCGCCGGGCCGAACAGGCCGTCCCGCTGCTGTCGGACCTGGTGGCTGCCGAGCCGCTGCACGAGGGCCTGCACGCCCGGCTGATCCTCGCCCTCGCGAGCTGCGGGGAGCAGGCCGCCGCGCTCGCCGTGTTCGGCCGCCTGCGCGAGCGGCTCGACGAGGAGCTGGGCATCGCGCCCGGCCCGGAGGTCCACGACGCCCATCTGCGGGTGCTGCGCCGGCAGCCGCCCCTCGCTCCGGCGCCCACCTCCTCGGCCCCGGCCCCGACACCGGTACCGGTCCCGGCCCAACTGCCCGCCGCGGCCAGCCTCCACGTCGGACGGAAGCGGCAACTGGCGGAGCTGGACGCCCTCGTCGCCCCCGGCCCGGCGCGGCGCCCGCACCTGGTGACGGTGGTCGGCCCGCCCGGCGTCGGCAAGACCGCGCTCGTCTCGCACTGGGCGCACGCGCGGCGCCGACACTTCGCGGACGGACAGCTCTTCGCCGACCTGCGCGGCCACAGCCGGCTCCCGGCGCTGCGCCCGGGCGACGTCCTGGCGCAGTTCCTCCGGGCGCTGGGCGTGCGGCCCGACCGGCTGCCCGCGGACCAGGACGAGGCCGCGGCGCTGTACCGCACGCTGCTCGCCGGCCGGCGGATGCTGATCGTGCTGGACGACGCGCGCGACGCCGAGCAGGTCAGGCCGTTGATCCCGGGCACCCCGGACTGCGCCGTGCTGATCACCAGCCGCGGCCGGCTCGCCGGACTGGTGGCCGGCGACGGCGCCCGCCGGCTCGGCCTGGACGTGCTCCGCCAGGACGAGGCCCGTCAACTGCTGGGCGGCACCGTCGGCGAGTGCCGGGTGGCGGCCGAGCCGGAGGCCGCCGGCGAACTCGTCCGGCTCTGCGGCGGCCTGCCGCTGGCCATCCGGATCGCCGGCGCCAACCTGGTCTCCCGCGGCACCGGGATCGCCGAGTACTGCGCCGAGCTGGCGGACGGCGACGTGCTCGGCCGGCTGAGCGTCGAAGGGGACCAGCGCTCGACCGTGCGGGCCGCGTTCGACCTCTCCTACCGCGCGCTCCCGGCCGCGTCCCGGCGGATGTTCCGGCTCCTCGGCCTGACGCCCGGCCCGGACCTCACCGCGGACGGCGCCGCCGCACTGGCCGGGGTGACCCCGGCCGCGGCATCCGCGCTGCTGGCGGGCCTGGCCGACGCCCACCTGGTGCGGGAACGGGGGGCCGGCCGCTTCGGGCTGCACGACCTGCTGCGCTGCTACGCCCGCGACCTGGCCGGTGCCACCGAGGCGCACGCCGCCCGGCGGCGGCTCTTCGACTGGTACCTGCACCGCACCGACGCGGCCGCCCGGCTGCTCTTCCCCACCGCGCCCACCGCGCCCGCCGCGCCCGCCGGGGGCACCGGGGACGCCGGCCCGGCAGCACTGCCTCCGGCACCGTTCGCGGACCACGGCCGGGCCGCGCAGTGGCTGGAGCACGAGCGCGAGAACCTGGCCGGCGCCGTCCTGGAGGCCTCCGGCACCGGCTTCGGCGCCCTCGCCCGCCGGCTGGCCGGGAACCTGCACGGCTATCTGTCGACCGGCATGCACACCGGCGACTGCTTCGAGGCCGCCGCCGCCCGGCTGCGCCGCCCCGGGCCCGGCCGCCGGGAGGACGCCGACGACGACCTCGCCACCCTCGGCCTGGTCTGCTGGAAGCTCGGCCGGCTGCACGAGGCCGCCGAGCACTTCACGCAGGTGGCCCGGTACTTCCACGACCTCGACGCGGCCCGGGCCGAGGCGGTCTCGCACACCAACCTGGGCGTCGTCCACCGGGCGCTGGGACGCCCCGGCGACGCGATCCGGGTGCTCGGCGACACCCTCCCGCTCCATCTGCGCGACGGCAACAGGTTCAGCGAGACGGTCGCCCTGAACGGCCTCTCCGGCGCCTACACCGACCTGGGCGACACCGTCACCGGCCGGCTGCTGGCACACACCGCGCTCGACGCCGCGCGGACGCTGCGCAACCGGGCGCTGGAGGCCAACGCCTACCTCGCGCTCGGTGCCGCGCAGGAACGCGCCCACCAGCCCGCCGACGCGGCCGACAGCTACCAGGAGGCGCTGCGCCTGGCCGAGTCGGTGAACGACCGGTTCCCGCAGGCCGCCGCGCTCGTCGGACTCGCGACGGTCCAGGCCCGCCTGGACCCGCGGGCCGCCCTGCGCACCGCGGAGCACGCCGTCGAGTTCTCCCGCGAGGCGCGGTTCCGGATGCTCGAAGGCTGCGCGCTCGACGCGCTGGCCCGCGTCCGGGTACGGCTGGGCGAGTCGCGGACCGCCCTGGAGAGCGGACGCGCCGCCCTCGCCGTGCACCGCGAGACCGGCCACCGGCCCGGCGAGGCACGCAGCCACCTGGCGCTCGGCCACGCGCAGGCGGCCCTCGGCGCACGGAGCCGGGCGTTCGGCCACTGGCGCGAGTCCCGGCGGCTCTCCCGGGCGATGGCCGTCGGCAGAACTGCCGCCCCGGCAGTTTCCCCGGTTCTTCCGGTCCGGCCGGCGGAACGCCGGACCTGCGACGAAACCGCAGGTCGGCGCTAGTACGGCCGAGGCGTCCCGCGCCTGCCGGCCTCCCGTCCGGCTACCGGAGACGCACCGGTCGGCCTCCCTACGGTGGCCGCATGGACGACCTCCTGACCCACCGCCCCTGCGAAACCCCTGCGACCGAACCACCCGCGCCCGACGCACCCCGGACCGAAGTGCCCGGGCCCGACGCGTCCCGGACCGCGCAACCCGCCATCTGGTCCCGCAACTTCCGGTACTACTTCACCGCCCGCAGCGCCGGCCTGCTCAGCTGGGCGATGCTGCCGGTCGCCGTCTCGGCCGGGCTGCTCAGCGGCGGTCACGGCCTGGACACCGCCGGGTACGCGATGGCCTTCCTGGTGGGCCCGTTCGCCGGCCTGGTGCTGTTCGGCGGCGTACTCGCCGACCGGTTCACCGCCCGCCGGATGATGATCGCCGCCGACCTCGCCAACCTCACCGCGCACGTCCTGCTCGCCCTGCTGTTCCTCCACGGCGTCGACCGGCTCTGGCAGTTGTACGCGCTGCTGGCGGTGGCCGGCACCGCCAACGCGATGTTCCAGCCGGGCGCCGCCTCGACCGTCCCGCTGGTCGCCCGCGACGTCCAGGGCGCCAACGGCGTGCTGCGCACCTCCGAGGCGCTCACCGGGCTGGGCGGCCCGGCGCTGGCCGGCGTCCTGGTCGGACTCGGCGACACCGCCTGGGTGATGGCGATCTCCGCCGTCGCCTACGGGACCAGCGCCGTCTGCCTGTTCGCGCTCCGGCTCGGGACGGTGCCCGCCCCGCCGGCCGGCGGGGGACTCTGGCACAACCTGGCGGTCGGCTGGCGGGAGTTCCGCGCCCGCAGCTGGCTCTGGGGCGTGATCGTGATCTGGATGGTCTTCGCCGTGCTCTCCTGGGGCCCGCAGCTGTCGGTGGCCGCCGGCGTCATCGTCCCCGAGCACGGTGCCACCGCCTTCGGCCTGCTCAACTGCGCCCTGGGCGCGGGCACCGTGGCCGGCGGCCTGCTGGCGATCCGCTACAAGCCGGCCCGCCCGCTCGCCGCCGGAGCCGTCGCGATGCTGGCCTTCCCCCTCTACCCGCTCGGCATCGTCCTCGGCTGGCCGCTCTGGCTGCTCGCCGCCGCCCAGGTCGCGGTCGGCGCCGGCACCGGCGTCTGGGGCGTCATGTGGGCCACCAGCGTCCAGACCCAAGTCCCCGGCGAGGTGCTCAACCGCGTCCACGCCTACGAGGTGGCCGGCTCCGTCGGCATGTACCCCATCGGCAGCGCCCTCGCCGGCCCCGCCGCCCACGCCTTCGGCACCGACAGCGTCCTCCTCCTCGGCGTCGTCGTCGCCCTCCTCACCACCACCGCCCTCCTGGCCGCCCGCCCCATCCGCACCCTCGCCCGCGTCTGACCACGCCCCCGGCAGCGCGAAAAGCCCGACAGGCGCACTGTTCTCAGGCCATTCTGGGCTCATGAACCGACTCCGGACGCGATCTGTTCGGGATCACCGCCCGGAGCACGAAGTCACACTCCATCAGCAGCCCCTGGCACCCGGCGCGAGACGACAGAGCCGGGTGCCGTCGCTCGAACGGAAGGCTTCACCATGAGCCGCACAGGCACGTGTCCAAGAGTTCTCATAGTCGGGGCGGGCCTGGCCGGCACCGCCACGGCGATCCGACTGCTTCGCTTCGCCCGCGGGCCGCTCGAAATCGTCCTGCTCGAACGGCGCTCCGACTACCGGTCCGCCGGCGTCGCCTACCACCGGGACGGCAACCCCTGGGACCATGTGTTCAACATCCAGGCGGGCCGGATGTCGGTGTTCCGGGAGGACGTCCTCGACTTCGTCCGCTGGGCCAACGCCGAAGCCGACCGCCGGGACTGGCCGGCGCCCTGGGACGGGTTCGAGTTCACCGAGCAGGGCCCGGCGCCCCGGCGGATCTTCCACGACTACCTGATCGACCGGCTGGCCGAGGCCGCCCGGGAAGCGTGTCCCGGCGTCGTGCTCGTCGAAGCGGACGGCGATGCGGTCGACATGGAAGTACGCCCCACCGGCGTCGAGGTGACGGTGCGTCGCCCTTCCGCGGACGGCGAAGCCGGGCCGGAGACGGAACCGACCGCCCTGTTCGCCGAACACGTCGTCCTGGCGACCGGCCTCGAACTCAGGGATCCGCCCTTCGCCGCCGGCGTCGTCGCGCACCCGTCCTTCGTGCGGAACCCCTACTCCGCGGACGGCGTCCGCAAGCTCGTGGCGCTCCCGCCCGAGGCGACGGTCGCGATCGTCGGATCCGTGCTGAGCGCCTACGACTCGGCGGGCCTGCTGCTGCGCCAGGGGCACACCGGAAGGATCCATCTGATCTCCAAGACCGGGACGATGTTCCGCACGTACCCCGGCGGGCACGAGCACGCGGTCGTACAACTGCCCTGCCCGAAAACGCTGCTGGAGCCCTACCGGAACCGCGAGGAGTTCCTCGCCCGGATCCGCTCCGAATGGGAGGCGGCGAACGCGGCGGTCGTCCGGGAGCACCCCGGAATCGACCCGACGGTGATCGCGGAGCGGGTGACCAAGGCGTGGGAGCCGCATCTCCCCAAGGTCATCGAACGGATTCCCTCCGCGGAACTGCGGCGCCTGCTGGACGAGTTCGGTACCGCGATCGCCGCGCTCCGGGTCGGCGCCGTGGAGTACACGATGGCCGTCATCGAGCGCGCGATACACCCGGTGGACGGGACGGTGAAACTGGTCGTCGGGGGCGTGGAGGCGATCACGCCGGCGGAATCGGGGCGGCTGGTCGTCTCGGTCACGGCCCCGGACGAGAAACACGCCATCGAGGCCGACCTCGTGGTGTCCAACTTCGGCCGGGAGTCGGACTACAGCAGGGTCGGCCGGCCGCTCTGGCGCAACCTCCTCCGGAAGGGGCTCGCGGTCCCCCACGAACGCACCGCGCGCGGCCTGGAGGTCGACGAACACGGAACGCTGCTGAACCCGGGCGGGGAGCCGGCCGGCCCGCTCTCCGCGGTCGGCGTGCTGAGAGAGGGCGACGAGATCGTGCGACGCGGCCGGACCGGCGCGTTCGCCTTCAATCTCGCCGCCATCAAGAACCATTCAATCGCGGTCGCCGCGCGGGTGATCGAGCAGCTGGAACTGCGTGAAGACGGCTTGGCACGGGATTTGGCTCATTACCGTGGCTGCGTCAGCAACACGGAGGAAGCGACCCCGGACGGATTCGAGGAGGCTGTTGTCCTGGAGGTGAGGAGGTTGGCCACCCGGGCCCGAAGTGAGCGAGAACTGCTCGGTTCCCGGTTGGACGCCTGCATTCGGTCCATGGGCGAACTTCCGTCCCTCCCGATGGCTGCTTCCCGGCACGACCGCCTGATGAGGGCGGTCGTCAACCGGGCCGCCGTCGAACGACTCACCGACGTCTCCGTGACGCCACGGCAGTTGCGTCGACAACTCGGGATATCGGACACCGAGCCTCTGGAGGGTTAGTTGAACGGGCGACGGATTCAGGGATTCCTACTGACCGGTGGCACACAGAGTGTTCTGCAAGGCACCTGTAACCGCACAAGAGGTCCACTCGACGGATCCATTCTCGTCGCCCCTTCCCTCGATGCGGGTCTGTACGACGCGATCGTGGCATCGCGCGCGGTCATCTGCGGTTCGGGCGGGCTGACCGGCCACATGCAGTCCCTCTGCCGGGGCAGAGGCATTCCCGTGCTCCGCGTCGACCAGGCGGACCTCGCCGATCTGGTCGGCGAGGTGACGCTGAACCTGGCGAGCCAGACCGTCTTCCTCGGCTCCGACGCGGGCGCCGGGGCCGCGGGCTCGGGGGACGGGAGTCCTTCCCTGGAGGACCTCGGCTCGGCGTGCGCGGTCATCGCGGACCTCCAGGACATCCAGACGATCAACTCGTGCGGGCCGAAGGCGAAGCGGGTCGAGTCCTTCTTCATCCGCGAGGAGTTCCTCTGCCTGGCGGCGGGCCTGCGCCCGCTCGACGCCCTGCACGGCAGCCCCGCCGACATCGCGGCCTACGGGCTGGCCGTCGCGGACCGGCTGTGCACCTTCGTCGAGGCGCTCCTGCCCGACCAACGGCTGGTCCTGAGGCTCCTAGACCTGCGCTCCGACCACGCCGCCGGCGTCACCGAGCAGGCCCCGGTGGCGGTCGAACCGAACCCCGAGCTGGGCCTGCACGGCGCCCGCTGGCTGCTCGGTTCGGCCGCCTACCGGGACGCCCTGCACGCCGTCCTCGGGTCCCTGCGCGAGCGGCTCGGCGACGACGCGGGCCGCGTGCACCTCTCGATTCCGTTCCTCAACGACGCGAAGGAGTTCACCCGGCTCATAGCCCACCTGGAGTTACCCGCCGGCGTGCCCGTGGCCGCGTTCATCGAAACGCCCGCGGCGGTGCACGCCACCCGGGCACTCTGCGCCGCGGGCGCCAGCGAGCTGTTCGTCGGCACGAAGGACCTGGTGCAGTTCTACCTGGCCGCCGACCGGACCAACCACCTGGTGGCCGACTCCTACCAGACCCGGCACCCCGCCGTCCTGGACGGAGTGCAGCGGGTGGTGGAGTCCGCACGCGCCGCGGACACCCCGGTACGGGTGTTCTCACTGGGCGCGGACCTCGCCCACTACCTGGAGCGCGTACCGACCCCGGACGGCTACATGATGTGCACCGCCGAACTCCGTCAGGTGATGCTCCAGTCCCAGCCCTGACCCTGCACCGTCCCGGACGACAGAGAAGCCGCAGGTCGCTGACCTGCGGCTTCTCGGTATGGAGCGGGCGACGAGAATCGAACTCGCGCTCTAAGCTTGGGAAGCTCATGTTCTACCATTAAACTACGCCCGCCTGATGAGCCGTCAGAGACCGCTCGATCTGTCCCTCACTGTACCCCATCCGTGACTGCGGTTGCACAGGTGGGCGGGGGTTGTGGCGGTGGGGCGGCGGGGGCGGGCGGGGGCGTACTGTGTGGGCCGCGTGAGAGTGCCCCGGCGGGTGGGGGCGGGGCGGCGAGCCTTGGTGTGGAATGTCCGGTACATCCCCTAATGTGACGCTGGTCCCGGGGGCTCCGCCGTTCGGGGCGATGAGTACGGGTGAGTACTGGGGTAAGGATGGGAAGGGGACCGATGGAGCAGCGCGCCGTCGTTCGTTGTGCCGAGGGGCACCTGTTCAGCACCACCACGTTCCCGATGCAGAACCTCGGACCCGGCCGGCTGGGGCCCGGGCGGCTGATCAGGTGTCCGCAGTGCGGACGGCTGCGGAGCTCGGTGCTGGCCGATGTGCGGGAGCTGTCCGAGCCGCAACTGGCCCGGGCGCTGCGGCTGGAGGCCGCGGAGTTCCTCGCCTGACGAGGGCGGACACGGGAGAGAAGTGACAGGTGCGGCCCCGGGCGATTCGTCCGGGGCCGCGTCGTGCACGTAACCTCGAAGCGTGCTGCTCTCTGACAAGGACATCCGGACCGAGATCGACAACGGCCGGGTGGTGATCGATCCGTTCGACCCCGCGATGATCCAGCCGTCGAGCATCGACGTGCGCCTGGACCGCTTCTTCCGGGTCTTCGAGAACCACCGCTACCCGCACATCGACCCCTCCGAGGAGCAGCCGGACCTGACCCGGCTGGTCGAGCCGGAGGGCGACGAGGCGTTCATCCTGCACCCGGGCGAGTTCGTGCTGGCGTCGACCTACGAGGTCATCACGCTGCCGGATGACGTCGCCTCGCGGCTGGAGGGCAAGTCCAGCCTGGGCCGGCTCGGGCTGCTGACGCACTCCACGGCGGGCTTCATCGACCCGGGCTTCAGCGGGCACGTCACGCTGGAGCTGTCGAACGTCGCGACCCTGCCGATCAAGCTCTACCCGGGGATGAAGATCGGGCAGCTCTGCCTGTTCCGGCTCTCCTCGCCGTCGGAGCACCCCTACGGCTCGGAGCGGTACGGCTCCCGCTACCAGGGGCAGCGCGGTCCGACGCCGTCGCGGTCCTACCTGAACTTCCACCGGACGAACGTCTGATCCGGGCGAGGAGCTGCACGGTGCGGGCGGTCACCCCTTCCCCAGGGGTGACCGCCCGCCGGTGCGTCAGGCCCGCTTCGGGCGGGTGACGGCGACCAGCTCGCTGCCGTCCTCGGAGAGCCGCAGCTCGGTGCGGAGCTCGGCCAGCTCGCCCAGGTGGTGCAGGTGGGTGCCGCCGCAGAAGATCCGCGCCGCGCCCTCGGGCAGCTCGCAGTGCCACTCGCGGCGGGCGGTCAGCTCCGGGCCGGGGACGTCGATGCGCACCGGGGCGTCGGCGGCCACCCAGGCGGCCAGCCGGCGGTTGACGGCCTCGGTGAGCGCGGGGAGGGCGTCGGCGAGGGCCGGGAGCTCCTCGGTGGCCTCGGCGGTGAAGCCCTTCTTGCGCAGCGACTTGCCGAGCCGGTAGGTGTCGGTGCTCGCCTCGGTGTCCATCACCGAGCTCGCCATGGCGAGGCTGTCGAAGTCCGGGTGGCCGAAGGCGTCGGCGCGGCCCGGGTCCTTGCGCCAGCGCGGCGCGAGCGCCTCGTTGAGGGCGAGGGCGAGCAGGTGGCAGCCGCTGTGCGAGGCGCTGAGCGCGGCGCGGCGCCCGGCGTCGACGGTGAGGACCGCGGTACGGCCGACGAGGTCGCCCGGGTCGGCCGCGAGGACGTGCAGGACCAGCCAGGACCACTCCTCGTCGCCGCGCCGGACCGGGATGTCGGCGCCGGCCAGCGGGGCGCCGCCGTCCGGGCCCACCGCGCCGGTGAGGCAGTCGACGACGGCCAGCTCGACGCCGTCCACGGTGAGCGTGCCGAGGTCGGCCGGCTGGTCGGGCCAGGTGTGGTCGAGCGGGTGGAACGGGGTCGCCCCGGTGACCACGGCGTAGCGGCCGTCGGCCAGCGGGTGCACCGCGAGCACCGTCGACTCGCCGGTCACCGCCCCGGCCGGGAAGCTGACGTGGGTGGTGGGGAGGGTCATGCCTGGCTCCGTGCGGGTGAGGGTGGACGGGACAAACGGAACGGGCCCCGCGAGGCGAGGCCCGTCGTCCATTGTCGCCGAGGGCGCCGGGGACGCCCGAGGGCACCCGGGACCCCCGGTGGCGCCGGCGGTCAGCCCAGGGTCGGCAGCTTGATCAGCACCAGCAGCGCCAGCAGTTGCAGCGCGGCCGCGCCGGCCGCCTTGCCCCAGGGCAGGTCGTGCACCCGGCGGACCATGCCGGCCAGCAGGTAGCCGCAGAGCAGCCAGGTGGCCCAGCCGACCACCTGGACGACCAGGTTGTCGGCGGGCAGCACCAGCGCCAGCAGCAGCCGCGGCGCGTCGGTGACCCAGCCGATCAGCACGGCGAGGCCGACCGTGGACTGCCACGGGCCGTCGCCGCCGAACTGCCGGGCCAGCCCGTACGTCACGGCGCCGAGCATGGCGCCGGCCAGCGTGAAGCCGATCGCGGCGGCGAGCATCGCGGTGAGCGCCACGGTGAAGGTCGAGTCGAACACGTCGTCGCGGGTCAGGCCGATGCCGAGCACGGCGAGGGCGCCGTACAGCAGCGAGACGGTGACGGCGGGGAGCCAGACCTGGTGGTCGCGGGTGCGGTCGAAGACCGCGGTGGGGTTGCGGAAGAGCCCGGTCAGCAGCTCGCGCCAGGTCGGCCGGGGGCCGGTGACCTGCGGCGCGGACTGGCCGCCGGCCCGGTAGACGGCGACGTTGTCCTCGCCGTACCCGTCCGCGTACGGGTAGGCCGGCTGCTCCTGGCCGTAGGAGGACGGCTCGCCCGCGTACGGGTCGGCGCCGACCGGGAAGGCCCGGGTGTGGCCCGGGTTGTCGGCCGCGTACGGGTCCCGGTGCGGGGCCTGCGGGGACTGCGGCGCCGGGTGCGGGGCCTGCGGGGCGCGCGGGCCGTACGGGTCGTACGCGTGGTACGGGTCCTGGTGCCCCTGCTGCGGGCCGGTGAAGTACTCCGGCCCGTCCGTCGGCCCGTACCCCCCGGGCGCCGCCTGCTGCTGCGGGGGCGCCGACCACCCGCCACGGGGGTCGGCGCCCTGACCGCTGTCGTATCGATTGCCAGCCACGTTCCGAAGGTACCCGCCCGGCGGGCGCCGCGGCGGACGGGAACCGGACCGGGGCCGGTTTGCAGCGAGCCTGTGACGCCGCAGCGGGCACCGGCGTCGCCGGGCGGGCCCTACTGCGCCACGCCGACCTTCGGCCCGTGCACCGCCGCCGCCGCGCTGGTGCCGGCCGGGCACCCGCCCGGGCCGGCCGAGGTGCGCACCGCGCCGACCGGCAGCAGCGTGCCGCAGGCGATCCGCACGCCGTTCGGCAGCTCGTTGTCGGACTCGACGATCGCGCCGTCGCCGATCACCGCGCCGTCCAGCGCGGAGCGGTCGCCGACGGTCGCGAAGGCACCCACGATCGAGTCCTTGACCAGGCTGTCGGGACCGATGACGGCGCCGGGCAGGATCACGCTGCCCTCGACGATCGCACCGGCCTCGACCACCGCGCCCTCGGAGACCACGGTGCCGCCGCTGAGCACCGCGCCGTGCCGCACGGTCGAGCCGGGCAGCAGCAGGGCGTCGCCGGTCGGGCCGGGGACGGCGGGCGAGTCGACCTTGCCGAGCACCAGGTCGGCCGAGCCGCGCACGAAGGCGGCCGGCGTGCCGAGGTCGAGCCAGTACGAGGTGTCGACGACGCCGCGCAGCAGCGCGCCGGTGGCCAGCAGCTCGGGGAAGGTCTCGCGCTCCACGGAGACCTCGCGGCCGGCCGGGATGCGGTCGATGACCGAGCGGGTGAAGACGTAGCAGCCGGCGTTGATCTGGTCGGTGACGATCTGCTCCGGCGTCTCCGGCTTCTCCAGGAACTCCAGCACCCGCCCGTCGGCGTCGGTGGGGACCAGCCCGAAGGCGCGCGGGTCCTCGACCCGGGTGAGGTGCAGGGTGACGTCGGCCCCGGCGGCCACGTGGCCGTCGCGCAGGGCGGCGATGTCGACTCCCGAGAGGATGTCGCCGTTGAACACCAGGACCGGCTCGTCGGGGCCGCAGGTGAGCCCGGTGGCGGCGTTGCGGATGGCGCCGCCGGTGCCGAGCGGCTCGCGCTCGGTCAGGTAGACCAGCTCGATGCCGTAGGGCGTGCCGTCCTGGAAGTGGTCCTCGAAGACCTCGGCGAGGTAGGAGGTGGCGAGCACCACGCGGGTGACCCCGGCGGCCGCCGCGCGGGCCAGCTGGTGCGCGATGAACGGGACGCCCGCCACCGGCAGCATGGGCTTGGGGGTGTGGGTGGTCAGCGGACGCAGTCGCGTGCCCTTACCACCGACCAGCATGATCGCCTCGGTCATGGTCTGCGCTGTTCCCCTTGTGGTCTCTGCGGCCCGGCCCGGCGGGCCGATACCTCCGTCGGTGTGCTGTACGCCGTTCCGGGGGCCGGAACGGATCGACCGGCGCGCGGCCGGTCCGGCGCCTACTGTATTTCCTCCCGACAGCCGGGCCCCCCGGCGGCCCGGTGCCCGGCCGCCGCTGCACCGCCCGCGGCGCGGGCCGAGGAGCGGGAAAGCCCGGCCCGGGCGGGCGCCGGTGGGCACCCCCCGGGCCGGGCGGTTGTTGCAGAACTGTCGAACAACCGGGCCGGTTCACGGCCCCGTCGCTGCGCCGGACGCGTCTCAGGCGTCGACGGTCTGCGGCTCCTCGGCGTCGGCCGGCGGGACCGCCTTGACCGAGTCGAGCAGCAGCTGGGCGACGTCGACGACCTTCAGGTGCTCCTTGGCCGCGCCCTCGTTCTTCTTGCCGTTGACCGAGTCGGAGAGCATGACCAGGCAGAAGGGGCAGGCGGTGGAGACGATGTCCGGGTTCAGGGACAGCGCCTCGTCGACGCGCTCGGTGTTGATCCGCTTGCCGATGCGCTCCTCCATCCACATCCGCGCGCCGCCGGCGCCGCAGCAGAAGCCGCGCTCCTTGTGGCGGTGCATCTCCTGCTGGCGCAGGCCCGGGACCTTGTCCATGATCTCGCGGGGCGGGCTGTAGACCTTGTTGTGGCGGCCCAGGTAGCAGGGGTCGTGGTAGGTGATCAGGCCCTCGACCGGGTTGACCGGCACCAGCCTGCCCTCGTCGATGAGGTGCTGGAGCAGCTGGGTGTGGTGGATGACCTCGAAGTGGCCGCCCAGCTGCGGGTACTCGTTGGCGATGGTGTTGAAGCAGTGCGGGCAGGTCGCCACGATCCGCTTGACCGGAGCGTCCTCCAGGGCCGCGTTCAGGGTCTCGACGTTCTGCGCGCCGAGCATCTGGAAGAGGAACTCGTTGCCCAGGCGGCGGGCGGAGTCACCGGTGCAGGACTCCTCCTTGCCGAGGATCGCGAACCGCACGCCGGCGGTGTGCAGCAGTTCGGCGAAGGCCTTGGTGGTCTTCTTGGCGCGGTCCTCCAGGGCGCCGGCGCAGCCCACCCAGTACAGGTACTCGACCTCGGCGGGGTCGATGTCCTCGCCGATCACCGGCACCTCGATGCCGGTCTCCTTCTTGAGCTCCTTGACCCAGTCCAGGCGGGCCTTGGTGGCCATGCCCCAGGGGTTGCCCTTGTTCTCCAGGTTCTTGAGCATGGTGCCGGCCTCGGTGGGGAACGAGGACTCGATCATCACCTGGTAGCGGCGCATGTCGACGATGTGGTCGATGTGCTCGATGTCGACGGGGCACTGCTCGACGCAGGCGCCGCAGGTGGTGCAGGACCACAGCACGTCGGGGTCGATGACGCCGTTCTCCTCGGCGGTGCCGATCAGCGGGCGCTCGGCCTCGGCCAGGGCGGCGGCGGGGACGTTCTCGAGCTGCTCGGCGGTGGCCTTCTCGGTGCCCTCCATGTCCTTGCCGCCGCCGGCGAGCAGGTACGGGGCCTTGCCGAAGGCGTGCTCGCGCAGGCTCATGATCAGCAGCTTCGGGGAGAGCGGCTTGCCGGTGTTCCAGGCCGGGCACTGCGACTGGCAGCGGCCGCACTCGGTGCAGGTGGAGAAGTCGAGGATGCCCTTCCAGGAGAAGTGCTCGACCTGGGAGACGCCGAAGACGGCGTCGTCGGCCGGGTCCTCGAAGTCGATCGGCTCGCCGCCGCTGGTCATCGGGCGCAGTTCGCCGAGCGCGGTGGAGCCGTCCTCCTCGCGCTTGAAGTAGATGTTGAAGAAGCCCAGGAAGCGGTGCCAGGCGACGCCCATCGAGGGGTTGACGCCGATGGTGATCGCCCAGGCGAAGGAGATGCAGATCTTCAGCATCGCGAAGAGGTAGACCAGGTTCTCCAGGGTGCCGTGGGACAGGCCGCGGAAGGCCACCACCAGCGGGTAGGAGATCAGGTACTTGGCCTCGTAGGAGCCGACGTGCTCCAGCGCGCCCTCCAGTCCGCGCAGGACCATGATGCACAGGCCGATGCCGAGGATCGTGTACTCGACGTAGAAGGCCTGCCAGGCGATCGAGCCGGCGAAGCGGGATTTGCGGCCCGCCCGGCCGGGCAGGCTGAGCAGGCGGATCACGATCAGCGTCGCGATGCCCAGCGTGGTGAGGGTGCCGACCAGTTCGGTGAACAGCTCGTACGGCAGCCAGCCGCCGAGCACCGGCAGCACGAACTCGGCGTCGAACAGCTGGAAGAACGCGGTCAGCAGGGTCAGGCCCAGGGTGAAGAAGCCGACCGCGACGAACCAGTGGGCGATGCCGACGATCCCCCAGCGGTTCATCCGGGTGTGGCCGACGAACTCCACGGCCACGGTCTTCACCCGCTGTGCGGGCTGCCCGAAGCGGGTGGGGTCCGGCTGGCCGGTGCGCACCACCCGGTAGATGTACAGCGCCGCACGAGCGGCGAGCGCGGTGCCGATCACAAAGGTGACCAGCGAGATGACGATCGCTGCTAGCTGCATCGGCTCTCCGTCTCCTGCGGCTTGCGTGTTGCCGGTGTTCAGTGTTCTCCGGGGGCAGTGTACTCGTCGGTAACTTCCTGGGCCGACGGGCCGGACATTACCGTTCGCCAACACTTCTCCTGAAGATGCTCAAGGTATGGCGGCAGTCACGTAAGTGCACTCCCGGGGGTGCAAACTCAGCAAAGTTGAGCGATGCCGACTCATAGCCGTTGACGCCCCTGCCGTCGTCATGCATCCTTGAGCCCGTAAAGCTCAACTCTTCCGTGGAGGTATCTACGATGGCACGCGCGGTCGGCATCGACCTCGGCACGACGAACTCGGTCGTCAGCGTTCTGGAGGGTGGCGAGCCCACCGTCATCACGAACGCCGAGGGCGCGCGGACCACGCCGTCCGTCGTCGCCTTCGCGAAGAACGGCGAGGTGCTCGTCGGCGAGGTGGCCAAGCGCCAGGCGGTCACCAACGTCGACCGCACCATCCGCTCGGTCAAGCGGCACATGGGCACCAGCTGGAAGATCGGGCTGGACGGCAAGGACTTCAACCCGCAGCAGATCAGCGCCTTCGTGCTGCAGAAGCTGAAGCGCGACGCCGAGGCCTACCTGGGCGAGCAGGTCACCGACGCCGTCATCACCGTCCCGGCGTACTTCTCCGACTCCGAGCGCCAGGCCACCAAGGAGGCCGGTGAGATCGCGGGCCTCAACGTCCTGCGCATCGTCAACGAGCCGACCGCGGCCGCCCTGGCCTACGGCCTGGACAAGGACGACCAGACCATCCTGGTCTTCGACCTCGGCGGCGGCACCTTCGACGTCTCCCTGCTGGAGATCGGCGACGGGGTCGTCGAGGTGAAGGCCACCAACGGTGACAACCACCTCGGCGGCGACGACTGGGACCAGAAGATCGTCGACCACCTGGTCAAGGTCTTCCAGGCCGGCCACGGCGTCGACCTGTCCAAGGACAAGATGGCCCTGCAGCGTCTGCGCGAGGCCGCCGAGAAGGCCAAGATCGAGCTGTCCTCGTCCTCCGAGACCTCGATCAACCTGCCCTACATCACGGCCTCCGCCGAGGGCCCGCTGCACCTGGACGAGAAGCTCACCCGCGCCCAGTTCCAGCAGCTCACCTCGGACCTGCTGGAGCGCTGCAAGATCCCGTTCCACAACGTGATCAAGGACGCGGGCATCGCCCTCTCCGAGATCGACCACGTCGTCCTCGTCGGCGGCTCCACCCGCATGCCGGCCGTCGCCGAGCTCGTCCGCGAGCTGACCGGCGGCAAGGACGCCAACAAGGGCGTCAACCCGGACGAGGTCGTCGCCATCGGCGCCGCGCTCCAGGCCGGTGTCCTCAAGGGCGAGGTCAAGGACGTCCTGCTGCTCGACGTCACCCCGCTGTCCCTCGGCATCGAGACCAAGGGCGGCATCATGACCAAGCTGATCGAGCGCAACACCACGATCCCGACCAAGCGCTCGGAGATCTTCACCACGGCCGAGGACAACCAGCCGTCCGTGCAGATCCAGGTCTACCAGGGCGAGCGCGAGATCGCCGCGTACAACAAGAAGCTCGGCATGTTCGAGCTGACCGGCCTGCCGCCGGCCCCGCGCGGCCTGCCCCAGATCGAGGTCACCTTCGACATCGACGCCAACGGCATCATGCACGTCGGTGCCAAGGACCTCGGCACCGGCAAGGAGCAGAAGATGACCGTCACCGGCGGCTCCGCGCTGCCGAAGGACGACATCGAGCGCATGATGCGCGAGGCCGAGCAGTACGCGGAGGAGGACCACAAGCGCCGCGAGGCCGTGGAGACCCGCAACCAGGCCGAGCAGCTCGTCTACTCCACCGAGAAGTTCATCGCCGACAACGCCGACAAGCTGCCGGCCGACGTCAAGACCGAGGTCGAGACCGCGATCGGCGAGCTCAAGGAGGCCCTGAAGGGCGAGGACATCGCGAAGATCCGCGAGGCCTCGGAGAAGGTCTCCACCACCGCCCAGAAGCTCGGCCAGGCCCTGTACGCCAACGCCGACGCCGCCGGTGCGGCCGGTGCGGGCGCGGGCGGCGACGCCGGTGACGCGGGCGCCAAGGACGACGACGTCGTCGACGCCGAGATCGTGGACGACGAGAAGCCCAAGGGCGGTGCGGCATGACGGAGAAGCCGCAGGGTGCCGAGCCCGGCGACGACTCCGCCGCCGAGGAGGCCGTGATCAAGGCTGCCGAGGAGGCCGCCGCGGCCGGGGCCGAGGGCTCCGCCTCCGGTGCCGACGAGGTCGCCGCGGCCAAGCGCGAGGCGGCCGAGCGCACGGCCGACCTCCAGCGCCTCCAGGCCGAGTACCAGAACTACCGCAAGCGGGTCGAGCGCGACCGGCTGACGGTCCGCGAGATCGCCGTCTCCAACATCCTGGAGTCGCTGATCCCGGTGCTGGACGACATCGGCCGCGCCCGCGACCACGGCGAGGTGACGGGCGGCTTCAAGTCCGTCGCGGAGTCGCTGGAGACGGTCGTCGCCAAGCTGGGCCTGCAGCAGTTCGGCAAGGAGGGCGAGCCCTTCGACCCGACCATGCACGAGGCGCTGATGCACAGCTACTCCTCGGAGGTCACCGAGGACACCTGCGTCCAGATCCTCCAGCCCGGCTACCGGATCGGCGAGCGGATCATCCGCCCGGCGATGGTCGCGGTCGCGGAGCCCCAGCCGGGCACCCAGACCGCGTCCGGCCCGGACGCCGACTCCGCCAAGGGCGGGGAGAAGAAGGACCAGGCCGACGGTGGCTCGGACAACTGACCACCGGTGACAGCTGACAACCCCTGCGCTGCGGAGTCGTACGCCGGCCAGTACGGCGGCCGGCTCCGCAGCGCGTTGTCGGCGTGCCCGGGCACGGACCGCCGTGCCCGGCCCGTTGACAGCACTGTGACGATGGACCTCGGGAGGTGGCGCCGGCCATGAGCGGCAAGGACTACGTGGAGAAGGACTACTACAAGGTCCTCGGCGTGCCCAAGGACGCCAGCGCCACAGAGATCAAGAAGACCTACCGCAAGCTGGCGCGCGAGTTCCACCCCGACGCCAACAAGGGCGACACCAAGGCCGAGGAGCGGTTCAAGGACATCTCCGAGGCGTACGACGTCCTCTCCGACGAGAAGCGCCGCAAGGAGTACGACGAGGCCCGCAGCCTCTTCGCCAACGGCGGCTTCCGGCCCGGCGGCCCGGGCGGCACCGGGAGCTACAGCTTCGACTTCGGCGACCTCTTCAGCGGCAGCCAGGGCGGCGGCGCCGCCGGCGGCGGGCTCGGCGACGTCTTCGGCGGCCTGTTCAACCGCGGCGGCCGGCAGGCCCAGCCGCGGCGCGGCGCCGATGTCGAGACCGAGGTGACGCTCTCCTTCGAGGAGGCCGTCGACGGCGCCACCGTCCCGCTGCGGATGACCAGCCAGGCCCCCTGTCGGCTCTGCAACGGCACCGGTGCCAAGTCCGGCACCACCCCGCGGGTCTGTCCGACCTGCGTCGGCTCCGGCACGGTCAGCCGCGGCCAGGGCGCCTTCGCGCTCTCCGAGCCCTGCCGGGACTGCCGCGGCCGCGGCATGATCGTCGACGACCCGTGCCCCGACTGCCACGGCAGCGGCCGTGCCAGCTCCGCCCGCACCATGCAGGTCCGGATCCCGGCCGGCGTCCAGGACGCCCAGCGGATCCGCCTCAAGGGCAAGGGCGCCCAGGGCGAGCGCGGCGGCCAGCCCGGCGACCTGTACGTCACCGTCCACGTCGACCCGCACCCGGTCTTCGGGCGCAAGGCCGACAACCTCACCGTGACCGTCCCGGTGACCTTCCCCGAGGCCGCGCTCGGCGGCACCATCGAGGTGCCGACCCTGAACGGCCCTTCGGTGAAGCTCAAGCTGCCGCCGGGCAGCGCCAACGGCCTCACCCTGCGGGCCCGCGGCAAGGGCGCCACCCGCAAGGACGGCACCCGCGGCGACCTGCTGGTCACCGTGGAGGTCGTGGTGCCCCAGCACGTCACCGGCGACGCGCTGACCGCTCTGGAGCAGTACCGCGAGGCGACCGCCTCCGACGACCCGCGAGCCGCCCTCTTCCGGGCGGCGGAGGGAGCGTGACGACCAGATGACCCCCGACGACCCCATCGGCCCCGGCCTCGGCGAAGGCCTCCCCGGAGGCGGCGCCCGCCGCACCACCCGCCGGACCGCCCCGCAGCCGCAGTACGTGCTCACCGAGGAGACCCCGGTCTACGTGATCTCGGTGGCCGCCGAGCTCTCCGGCCTGCACCCGCAGACCCTCCGCCAGTACGACCGGCTCGGCCTGGTCTGCCCCGACCGCACCGCCGGACGGGGCCGGCGCTACTCCGCGCGCGACATCCAGCAGCTGCGCGAGGTCCAGCGGCTCTCCCAGGACGAGGGCATCAACCTGGCCGGGATCAAGCGGATCATCGAGCTGGAGAACCAGGTCGCCGCGCTCCAGTCCCGGATCGCCGAACTGGCCGACTCCCTGGAGGGGGCCGCCACCGCGCTCCAGCAGCGCGAGGCCACCATCCACGCCTCCTACCGCCGCGATCTCGTCCCCTACCAGCCGCCCACCCCGCACTCCAGCGCCCTGGTCGTCTGGCGCCCCAAGCGCTGACGGCCGTCCCGCCGCTCCGCCGCCGGTTTCCCCCTGGCCGGGGGGTGCCGGCGGCGCGGCGTTGGTGAGAGAGTGTGCACCTGTCCCAGTTCCACGAGCCATCCCTTCCTCACCCGGCGGAGGAGCTGCCCCCCTTAAACTCCGTTGAGCGAGATCTCGGGTTTCGGACAGACGGCAAGGAGCCTCAGATGAGTGGACGAGCACAGCTCGGTCCCATCCCAGGTGGGGTGCCCGCCCTCTCAGCGGAGGCCCGCGCCCTTTACCTGGAGGTCGTCAAGTCCGGCGGCCGCCTGTCGCGAAGCGCGAACTTTCCCGCCAACGACCGCTCCTTGAACGAGCTCATCGAAATCGGACTCCTGGTCCCGGATTCGGACGACAAGGGCACGCTGATCGCGGTGGACCCCGCCCAGCTTTCCGCCCGGCTGAGCGGCACCTGGCAGCGCCAGGCACTGGACCTGCTGTCGCGCGCGGTATCCCTGCCCGTTGAACTCCAGGAACTCGCCCAGGAATTCCACTCCCCCGAGAAAACCGGAGGCTCGGTCGAGTACGTTCAAGGCAAGGTTCTGATCAATCAGCGGCTGGACCAGTACATGGCCGCCGGGGCCGAGGAAACCCTCGCGCTCCAGCCGGGCGGCCCCCGCCCCCCGGAGCTGCTCGCAGCCATGGTCGAACGCGATCTGGAGGCCCTGGGCCGCGGCACCACAATGCGGACGATCTACCATGCCAGCACCCGGTACCACCAGCCCACCCGCGATTACGTCGCCCGGCTGGCGAGAGCCGGCGCCCAATACCGGACCCTCGACGAGCCCTACACCCGCCTCATCGTCATAGACCGACGACTGGCCGTCATCCCAGTGGCCGACGACATGACACTGGCGGCATTCATATTCGAGCCGGTCATTGCCAATTATCTGGTCGAAGAGGTCTTCGAGCCGAGTTGGAGCCGGGCCCTGGATTTCGACGGCGATCGCGCCGTCCCGCACCAGGTCGTCTCACGGCTCCGTCAGACGATCATCGACCTGCTGCTCGCCGGGACCAATCACCGGGTCATCGCACGCCGTCTGGGAATCAGCGAAAGAACTCTGGCGAGGCACATCGCCGAAATGCGGGAGGAGTACAACGTCGACTCCCTCTTTCAGCTGGGCTACGTCCTGGCCCGCGCCTCGGAAGGCCCTGCAGGCACAGGTCGCTCCCCGTCCGCGGCGGCCCCGGAGCTGTGAACCAAGGCGGCCTGCCCAAGGATCCAGCCCCCGCTCCGGGCGCCGCGTCCGTCAGGCGGCACGACCTGGCATGACGTCAGGACCAGCCGATATCGGTTTCGAGCAGAGCCACCACGGACTGCGCGTCTCGCTCGGGCTCGGCAACCGCGCCCGAGGCAGCGAAGAACGCACCGGCCAACGCCGCAGCGCTGACCACCAGAGGCAGCAGCGCCTTACGGACAAACTGGCGCATGCGGGACATTGCGCCCACCCCTTCCCTTGCGCTCATCGGAACTAGTCACTATTGATCGCACTAGCGTCCAACATGTTGCCGCACATCATGTGCCCGTGCCAACCCGGCGGTTCCACAGAACTGCGTCATCTCCCTGCCAGGCATCCAGATGACACGGGCCAACCCTGGACGGGGCAGCCGTACGCGATGGACGATCAGTTCGCTCTCGATAGTCCGACAACGCCAGCATCATGGCAATGTCCATTCAATTACATGCTCCACAAGCACCCGTGAGCACCAGCCAGATCAGCCCTGTCAACGTCGGCCGGCTCTCCCACACCGAGCCGGAAGGCAGCCTCCCCGGAGTCGACATGACCGAGCCCTACCTGCGTCACCACGACAGCCAGGCCCATGAGGGCCGGCGTGCACGCGTGTTCCTGGCCGCGCCGCTGATGCGGCTGACCGGGCCGGCGGACAGCGTGGTGACGCTCGCCAGCCGGACGCGGCTGACGACGCTCCGCACCACCCTCCTCCGCAGCGGCGCCGCCGTGTACAGCGCCCACCACAGTGACGCCTGGACCGTCGCCGGGCGCGCCCCCGAGCCCCGCGTTCCGTCCGACTTCCGCGCGCTGCAGTCCGCGGACCTGGTCTTCGCCTACGTCGGCGCGCCGCTCTCCGCCGGCGTCAGCCTGGAGCTGGGCTGGGCGTCGGCGCTGCGCAAGCCGATCGTCCTGCTCGTGGACGAGGCCATCACCCACAACCCGCTGATCGCCACCATCGAGCAGGTCGCCCCCGTCCTGCCGCTGGTCTTCGACGACACCTGGTCCCAGGAGGCCCTCCACCACACCGTGGAGACCGCCCTCGACTGGGCCGGCATGGCGCTCTCGCTGCGCGAGGGCTTCTGGACCGCCCCCGGCGAGCAGTTCACCGTCCCCCGCCAGCAGCCCCCCGCCGTCGGCCCGTCCGGCTACTGGCCCACCGGCGCCGCCACCGGCTGACCCCGGCTCGGGCATCGCGGCTCCCCCGCGTCCGCCGACCGAGCCGGAACAGGCCGCGTGGTCGACCGTCGCGCGGTCCGGGCGGGCCGACGGTTCGTCGAGCGTGCGCACGGAACCCCGTCGGTGCTCCGGGGAGAGCCGTTCGATCTCGTGCCGGATCCGCTCCGTGTCCGCCGGGTGGTGCACCCCGGCCGGCTGGTCCCCCCGGCTCGGTGCGCTGTCGTACGCCCCGGTCAGGTCCCCCACCAGTAGCGGCAGTTGCTCCGCCCCAATCACGGGCCGGGTGCCCACCGCCCGGATCCTCGCACCGATGCGTTCGGTGACCGCGCGCGGATCGACCGCACGGTACGAGGCGTCCAGCGCCTGCGGCGCCAGGAGCCCCAGCCCGACCAGGCGCTCCGGCGCGGCGGTGTCCCCGGCCCCCGCCTCGGCGGCGCGCACCCGGCCGCCCTCCCGCGCGGCGTCGTCCAGAAGCGCGGCGGCCGGCAGCTCCGAGGGCGTCCGGCTGTCAGGCATCGTGTTCCCCCCGCATCTGCCAGCCGAGCTGGAACAGCGTCTCGGCGTCGTACAGCTCCCGCAGCCGCGCGATGTGGCCGGCCACCGTCCGCTCGCTCAGCCCCAGCCGCGAGGCCACCGCGCGCTGGGTGAGGCCCTGGGCGAGGAGACGGCCGATGTGGTCGTGGGCGGCGGTGTCCTCGGCGGGGTGCGTGGGGCGGGCGGCGCGGGACCAGTCGCGTTCGAAGACCCCGAGGAGGAACTCCACCGTTGCCGGGTCCTCGATGAAGGCGGCCGCCCAGTGGTCGCCGGGGCCACCGGGCGCGGGGATCACGGCAGTCCTGCGGTCGTAGATGTGCAGGCGCTGGAACGGCTCGTCCAGGGTGCGGAAGCGGGCGCCGAGAGCGGTCGCGCGGCCGACGTACTCGGCGGTGGCCCGGTCCGCCAGGACGCCGTGGGCGTAGAGGACCCGGATGCTGCCGCCGGCGCCGGCGAACCGGCGGATCCGTCCGAGGAAGGCGGCGAGGAAGTCGGCCGTCCGGGCGGCGCCGGGCTGGGCGGCGAGGATCTCCTCCCGGCAGTCCGCCTCGATCCGGGCGAGCCGCTCGGAGATCGCCTCGCGGCCCTCGACGTGCTGCACGTCCTGCGAGGGGCTCTTCCGGTGGGACTCGTTCTCGTAGGCCTTGGCGAGATCGTCGAGCAGGGCCGGGAGTTCCTCGGCCTGGACGAGCAGCCGGGTGCCCTCGGCGCGGAGTTCGGTGCTGATCCGCTCGCTCACGGAGCGCGGGTTGACGGCGGTGTGGGCACCGGTCTCCGGCCGGACCGCCAGCAGCCCGAGCGCCTCCAGGCGCTTCAGTGCCGCGCTGTCGACGGCGTCCGGATCGGTCGGGTCGGTCGAGTCGTCCGGGTCGGTCGGGTCGCTCGTCCCGGCCGCGTCGAGGCTGCCGCCGCGGCCGAGGATCCGCAGGTAGAGCTCCTGCGCGGCCGTGTCCAGCCGGCCCGTCCCCTCGCCGAACATGGTCAACGCTCCACCTCCCGGCCCGCGTCCGCGCCCGGTCCGGGCTGTGCGGCCCTGATCTGCCAGCCCAGCTGGAAGAGCGTCTCGGCGTCGTACAGCTCCCGCAGCCGCGCGATGTGGCCGGCCACCGTCCGCTCGCTCAGGCCCAGCCGGGTCGCGACGGCGCGCTGGGTGAGCCCTTGGGCGAGGAGCCGGCCGACCTGCTCGTGCGGCGGCCGCTGCCCGGGGCGCGGGGCGGGCTCGGCGCAGTCCGTCCAACGGACCCGTTCGGCACGCTGCCAGTCCCGCTCGAAGGCCTCCACCAGGAAGGCCACCACGGCGGGGTCCTCGACGAAGGCCGCGCTGCTGTTGTCGCCCGAGGCCGGGATCACCGCGACGCGCCGGTCGTAGACCAGCACCCGCCGGAACGGCTCGGCCAGCACCCGGTACCGGCACCCGATGCCGGTCGCCGCGGCGGCGAACCCGGCCGTCGGCCCGTCCGTCCGCACGCTCGGCTCGTACAGCCCGCGCACGGTGCCGCCGCCCTCCACGATCTGCCGGAGCCGCTTCAGCGCGTCCGGCAGCCCCTCGGCCGGCCGGGGGCCGCCGGGTTGCGCCATGAGGAGTTCCTCCCGGCACTCGGTGTCGAGCTGGGCGAGCCGGTGCCGGATCGCGCCGAAGCCGTGCGCGTGCGCGACCTTGCCCGAGCGGTCGGCCCGCCGTGGCACGGCGTCGTACGCCCGCGAGAGCTCGGCGAACCGCGCGGGGGTCTCGTCCGCCTCGGCCAGCAGTCTGCTGCCGGCCGCGCGCAGTCCGGCGGCGATCCGGCCGGTCACGGCCCGGGGGTTCACCGTGGCGTATCCCCCGTCCTCCACCCTGGGCACGACGAGCCCGAGGTCGAGCAGGACGGCCAGCGGGGCTTCGTCGGCCGGACCGACCTCGTCCTTCCTGATCGAGCCGCCGCTGCCGAGCACGGCCAGGTAGAAGGCGCGGTCCGCCTCGCTCAACCGCACGCCGGCCCGGGGCTCAGGCATCGTGTTCACCCCGCATCCGCCGGCCGGGCTGGAAGAGGGTCTGCGCGCCGTGGCGGTCGCGCAGCCGGGAGATGCGGGCGGCGACGGTGCGCTCGCCCAGGCCCAGCCGGGTGGCGACGGCGCGCTGGGTGAGGCCCCGGGCGAGGAGGCCGGTGATCCGGGCGGCGGCCCGGTGCGGGGTGGTGGTGGACCAGTCGACGGCCAGGGCCCGGGACCGGTCACGCTCGAAGACGGAGACCAGCGCGGCCACCGTGGCCCGGTCGGTGATGAAGGCGGCGGCGCCGTGGTCGGCCCGTGCGGAGACGACGGCCGTCGACCGGTCGACGATGATCGTCCGGTCGAACGGTTCGTCCAGCAGGCGGATCTGCGAGCCGTGACGGGTGACCGCGCCCGCGTACTCGATCACGGCGGGTCGGCGACGGGCCGCGGGTCGGTAGCTGGTTCGCATCCGGCGTCCGGTCACCAGCAGCGGGAGGTCCTGGCTGAGTGCCGGCTCCGGGGTGACGGCCCGGCGCGGTCCGGGCCGGGCCGTCAGGAGTTCGTCCTGGCACTCCGCGAGCAGCCGCGAGATCCGGTGCCGGATGGCGGCCCGGCCCTCGACGTGGTGCGCCTCGAAGCCCTGGTGCGCGGCGTCGTAGGCCGCGGTGAACGGGGCGAGGGCCTCGGGGAGGCTCTCGGCGCGCAGCAGGGGGCGGGTGGCCTCCCCGCGGAGTCCGGCGGCGAGGCGGTCGCCGGCCGCTCGGGGGTCGGCCGCGGCGTAGCCCGGGGCGCCGGGGGCCAGCAGGCCCCGCGCGAGTAGGGCGGCCGGGCCGGCGGCGGGCGGTGCGGCGAGGTGGCCGCCGTTCGCGAGGGCCGCCAGGTAGAGCGTGCGCTCGCCCGGCGTGAGGTCATCCGCCGTCACGACCGCCCCGCATCAGCCAGCCGAGCTGGAAGAGGGTCTGCGCGCCGTAGCGGTCGCGCAGCCGGGAGATGTGGGCGGCGACGGTGCGCTCGCTCAGGCCCAGCCGGGTGGCGACGGCGCGCTGGGTGAGGCCCCGGGCGAGCAGCCGGCCGACCCGGTCGGGGGCGCTGTGGGCGGGGCCCTGGCTGAGGACGGCGGACCAGTCGGTGGCGTCGGCGCGGGACCAGTCGCGTTCGAAGGCGTTGACGATGAAGGCGATCGCGGCCGGATCGGTGATGAACGCGGCGGTGCTGTGGTCGTCGCTGGCGGAGATGACCGCGACCGAGCGGTCGAAGACCATCAGCCGCTCGAAGGGCTCGTCCAGGATCCGGATCAGCGAGCCGCGCCGGGTGACCTCCTCGACGTAGGCGATCGCGGCCGGTTCGGAGATCGCGACCGGCTGGTAGATGGTGCGCAGCGAGCAGCCGCGCTGGAGGAGTTGCACGTCCTGCTGGATGGCGATCTTGAGCGCGTCCGGCGGGCGGGCGCCCGGCTGGACGGTGAGGACCTCGGTGCGGCAGTCGGCGACCAGCTGGGAGATCCGCTGCCGGATGTGGACGTGGCCCTCGATGTAGACCGCACCGCCGGAGCGCTCCGGCGGGCGGGGCATCGCGTCGTAGGCGCGGGTGAGGGTGTCCAGGGCGCCGGGCAGGTTCTCGGCGCGCACCAGCAGCCGGGTGGCCTCGCTGCGCAGCTCCGTGCCGAGGCGGTCGCTGACCGAGCGGGGGCTGACGGCGGTGTAGCAGGCGTCCATCGGGTTGGGCATCAGCAGGCCGATGGAGACGAGTCGGCGGACGGCGTCGCGGTCGGCCTCGGGGATGTCGGCGAACCGGACCCGGCCACCGCCGGCGAGGACCGCGAGGTAGACGCGACGTGCGGCCTCGTCGGGCTCGCCGACCGCCGCGGCGCCGGCCGCGCTCCCGTCGCCGGCGGCGGCGCCCTGGGTGGTGCTCGGGTTCGCCGTCGCCTCGAACGTCACGTCGAACGCTCCCTGCCGGATGCTCTGGGGTGTTGGTGCTCCGCCTGCCGCGCGCGACGGCCGGCGATGATCAAGGTACTGGCGCCCGACGGTCCCCCGGACCCCGGGTGCCGTCGCACTCGGGTCCAGGGGCCGTCGGTGTACGCCGGTCCCAGCGCTTCCGTCGAGGCGGAGCAGCAACGCCTCGACGGCTCCGGTCCCGGGGGCCATCACCACACATGGCGTCCCGGCCGGCGCTCTCCCCCCCGATATGCAGGTACGTGCGGACGTACCGGTCGCATCCAGTATGAAGAGCAAGTCGCCTTACTCGGGCTGCGGTTGCCCGGACGACCTGGCGTGCCTCCACCCTCACAGCGTGACGGCCGGTGAACAAGTGCCGCCCTGCTGCATGTTCTCGCAATTGCAGGAACCTGCACCGGCGGTCCGGCGCCTGCTGCCGCAGGCGGCTTCCGGTTTCTGCGAACGTGCAGGTCAGCGCCGTGGGGTGGAGTTTTTCCGACCGTCCGGCCGGTCGGTGACGGAGTCGCGTGTTCCGGAACCCGGCCGGTCGCCGGGCGCTCCGCCGGCCGCCGGGCGGGCCAGCAGGCGGCCGCCGGCCAGGCCGGTCGCCGTGCCCGCCGCCGCGAGGGCCCAGCCGGCCAGCAGCAGGACGAACAGGCCCGCCGCGAGCGCCGTGAAGCCGGGGAAGCCGGTGTGCCGGGCGAGCGCGGCCGCGCCGGTGACGCAGGTGCCGACCGGGAAGGTGAACGCCCACCAGGTCATCGCGAATCCCATGCCGGCCCGCCGGGCCCGCAGGTTGGCGATGACCGCGAGCGGCAGCCAGAGCATCGCCGCGCCGAGCACCGCCACCCCGAACAGCTCGGCGAGGGCGCGTGCGGCGGGGGCCAGTTCGGGGAGCACCGGGCCGGCGGCGTCGGCGAGTTGGTGGACGGCGGTGGTGGACTGGCCGAGCGGGCCGAGCACCAGGAACAGCGTCGGGGTGAGCGCCAGGGCGGGCAGCCCGCTGTGCACCAGGCCGGTGAGCACCACCGGCAGCACCGCCAGGGTGGCGAGCAGACCGATCCCGAACAGCGCCGCGCAGCCGTACAGCAGTGCCTCCCGGGCCGGGCCGGCCGGCAGGTGCGGGACCAGCGCGGGACCGGTGGCGGAGGCGACCAGCGGGGCGACCACGGGCAGCAGCCAGGTCGGGTTGGCGGTGAGCGGGGAGACGGTGTGCCGGGTGATCATCAGGTACGGGATGCCGGCCGCGACGGCGAGCGCGTACAGCGTGCCGGCCGTCCAGAGCACGAGGTCGAGCGCGACGGCAGGGCCGGTGCCGATGACCCGGGAGCCGACGGTCAGGGTGCCGAGGCCGACCGAGAGCAGCGCCATCGGCGGGCAGCCGTAGAAGACGGCGGTGGCCGGCTCGTCCAGCAGGTGGGCGCGGGCGGCCGTGCGGTGCCGGGTGAGGTGGACGGCCCGGGCGGCGCCGAGCACCAGCAGTCCGGCCAGCCCGAGCGCCCACATCAGCTCGGCGAAGCCGGTCAGGCCCGGCCAGTGGACCGGGAGCGCGGCCGCACCGTTGGCCGTGATCGCCGTCCCCATGACCACCGCGTACCAGTTGGGGCCGAGCTGGGCGAGGTCGGGGCGGCGGACGCGGAGGGACGCGGCGGGGCCGGGAACGGGGCTGGGGGCGGGGCTGAGCAGGGTGGCCATGGCACCCACCGTCGCCCGGGGCGGCGGGCGCCGGTAGCGCCGTGCGCTCTATGAGGGCATAGCCTGAACCTATGGCCCTCTCCCCGCGCGTCCCCGAACTCGGTGCGCTGGAGCTGCTGCTCGCGGTGGCCCGGCTCGGCAGCGTCGGGCGGGCGGCCGCCGAACTCGGGGTGAGCCAGCCGACCGCGAGCGCCCGGATCAAGGGCATGGAGCGGCAGATCGGCGTAGCGCTGCTGGAGCGCTCCCCGCGCGGCTCCCGGCCCACCGAGGCGGGCCGGCTGGTGGTCGAGTGGGCGCGGCAGGTGGTGGAGGCGGCGCAGGCGCTGGACGCCGGGATCGACGCGCTGCGCGAGCGCCGGGACGCCCGGCTGACCGTGGTGGCCAGCCTGACCGTCGCCGAGTACCTGATGCCGGGCTGGCTGCTGGCGCTGCACGCGGTCAGCCCGGGCACCGCGGTGACGCTGCGCACCGCCAACTCGGCGGACGTGGCCGGCCACGTGCTGGCCGGGGACGCCGACCTCGGCTTCGTCGAGGGGCCGCTGCCCCCGGCGGGGCTGGCGGGCGCGGTGGTGGCGGCCGACCGGCTGGTGGTCGTGGTGGCGCCGGACCACCCGTGGGCGCGGCGCCGCTCGCCGCTGTCCGGCCGGGAGCTGGCGGCCACCCCGCTGGTGCTGCGCGAGCCGGGGTCGGGGACGCGGGAGGTGCTGGAGATGGCGCTGGCGCCGTACGGGGGCACCGCGCCGCCGCGGCTGGAGCTGGCCTCGTCGACGGCGCTGAAGGCGGCCGCGATGACCGGGGCCGGGCCGGTCTGCCTGAGCGAGCTGGCAGTGGTGGAGGAGCTGGCGACCCGGCGGCTGGTGGCGGTGCGGCTGGCGGAGGAGCTGGACCTGCGGCGGCCGCTGCGGGCGGTCTGGCCGGCCGGGCAGCGGCCGACCGGCCCGGCCAGGGAGCTGCTGGCGCTGACCCGGCGGACGGCGGGGACCCACCAGGCGCGGATGGCGCAGGCACGGGCGCTGCCGCCGAAGGCCGCCCGCAGGCCCGCCGCCGCGCCCGAGCGTCCCGCACTGCGGGCCCGCCCCGACCGTTCACCCAAAAGTTGAGCGGAATAGACTCAACTTAGTGCATGCTGTAGAGAGCAGACATCACGCACGACGAGGAGGACCCCCCAGCAGTGGACGCCAGCAAGTTCACCACCAAGACGCAGGACGCCCTGTCCGCCGCGATCCGGCAGGCCGGCGCCGTCGGCAACCCGGACGTCAAGCCGGTGCACATCCTGATCGCCCTGCTGGAGCAGCCCGAGGGCATCGCCAAACCGCTGCTGGAGGCGGTCGGCGCGGACGTGCCCCGGGTCGACGCCGAGGCCCGCCGCCTGCTCACCGCACTGCCCAGCGCCTCCGGCGCCACCGTCGCCGCGCCGCAGCTGGCCCGCGACACCCTGGCCGTGCTGACCGAGGCCGGCAAGCGCGCCGACGACCTCGACGACCAGTACGTCTCCACCGAGCACCTGCTGGTCGGCCTGGCCGCCGAGGGCGGGCCGGTCGCCGAGCTGCTGGTACGCCAGGGCGCCACCCCGAAGGCGCTGCTCGCCGCGTTCAAGGACGTCCGCGGCAGCGCCCGGGTCACCTCGCCGGACCCCGAGGGCACCTACAAGGCGCTGGAGAAGTACGGCACCGACCTCACCCAGGCCGCCCGGGACGGCAAGCTCGACCCGGTGATCGGCCGGGACCAGGAGATCCGCCGGGTGGTCCAGGTGCTCTCCCGCCGGACCAAGAACAACCCGGTGCTGATCGGCGAGCCCGGCGTCGGCAAGACCGCCGTCGTCGAGGGCCTGGCCCAGCGGATCGTGGCCGGCGACGTGCCGGAGTCGCTGCGCGGCAAGCGCCTGGTCGCCCTGGACCTCGGCGCGATGGTCGCCGGCGCCAAGTACCGCGGCGAGTTCGAGGAGCGGCTGAAGGCCGTCCTCAACGACATCAAGCAGAGCGACGGCCAGGTCGTCACCTTCATCGACGAGCTGCACACCATGGTCGGCGCGGGCGCCGGCGGTGACTCGGCGATGGACGCCGGCAACATGCTCAAGCCGATGCTGGCCCGCGGCGAGCTGCGGATGGTCGGCGCCACCACCCTGGACGAGTACCGCGAGCGGATCGAGAAGGACCCGGCCCTGGAGCGCCGCTTCCAGCAGGTGCTGGTCGGCGAGCCCAGTGTCGAGGACTCCATCGCCATCCTGCGCGGCCTCAAGGGCCGCTACGAGGCGCACCACAAGGTGCAGATCGCGGACGCCGCCCTGGTCGCCGCGGCCACCCTCTCCAACCGGTACATCACCTCCCGCTTCCTGCCCGACAAGGCGATCGACCTCGTCGACGAGGCGGCCTCCCGGCTGCGGATGGAGATCGACTCCTCCCCGGTCGAGATCGACGAACTCCAGCGCGCCGTCGACCGGTTGCGGATGGAGGAGCTGGCCCTGGAGAAGGAGTCGGACCCGGCCTCGGTCGACCGGCTGGCCCGGCTGCGCCGCGATCTCGCCGACAAGAACGAGCAGTTGAGCGTGCTCACGGCCCGCTGGGAGCAGGAGAAGAAGAGCCTGAACCGGGTCGGCGAGCTCAAGGAGCGGCTGGACGACCTGCACGGCGCGCTCGAACGCGCCCAGCGGGACGGCGACTTCGAGCGCGCGTCCAAGCTCATGTACGCCGAGGTCCCGGCCGCCGAGAAGGAGCTCGCCGACGCCCAGGAGCGCGCCGCCGGCGAGGACGCCTCCGCCTCGATGGTCAAGGAGGAGGTCGGCCCGGACGACGTGGCGGACGTGGTGGCCTCCTGGACGGGCATCCCGGCCGGCCGGCTGATGGAGGGCGAGAGCGCCAAACTCCTCCGCATGGAGGACGAGTTGGGCCGGCGCCTGATCGGCCAGGCGGAGGCCGTGCAGGCCGTCTCGGACGCCGTGCGGCGCACCCGCTCGGGCATCGCCGACCCGGACCGCCCGACCGGCTCGTTCCTCTTCCTCGGCCCGACCGGCGTCGGCAAGACCGAACTCGCCAAGGCGCTGGCCGACTTCCTCTTCGACGACGAGCGGGCGATGGTCCGCATCGACATGAGCGAGTACGGCGAGAAGCACTCGGTCTCCCGCCTGGTCGGCGCCCCGCCCGGGTACGTCGGCTACGAGGAGGGCGGCCAGCTGACCGAGGCCGTCCGCCGCCGCCCGTACAGCGTGGTGCTGCTGGACGAGGTGGAGAAGGCCCACCCCGAGGTCTTCGACGTGCTGCTGCAGGTGCTCGACGACGGCCGGCTCACCGACGGCCAGGGCCGCACGGTGGACTTCCGCAACGCGATCCTGATCCTCACCTCCAACCTGGGAAGCCAGTACTTGGTCGACCCGGCCACCCCGGAGGAGCGGAAGAAGGACCTCGTGCTGGAGTCGGTGCGGGCCGCCTTCAAGCCGGAGTTCCTCAACCGGCTCGACGACATCGTGGTCTTCGACCCGCTGGGCACCGCCGAGCTGACCCGGATCGTCGACCTCCAGGTGGCCCGGCTGGGCGACCGGCTGCGCGAGCGCCGGCTCACCCTGGAGGTCTCCGCGGCCGCCCGGGACTGGCTGGCGCTCACCGGCTACGACCCGGCGTACGGCGCCCGGCCGCTGCGCCGGCTGGTGCAGTCCGCGATCGGCGACCAGCTGGCCCGGGCGATCCTGGCGGGCCAGGTGCACGACGGCGACACCGTGCTGGTCGAGCGGGACGAGGACGGCGACCGCCTCACCGTCCGTGCCCGCGGACCGCTGGAGAAGTAGCCCCGCGTCACCGCCGAACGATCATGGCCCGCCCCCTCGGTTTCCGGGGGGCCGGCCATGGTCCGGTCATGCCCCGCCGGGTTGCGGCCACCCCTGTGAGGCGGGCCCCGGATGAGGCAGGATGGACTCGGAAGGGCGGCCTCTCATTGCCGACCACCACGTGCACTGAGGAAGAGGACCCCATGAGCATCGACCCGTCGTCCATCCCGTCGTTCGGCATGCCCCAGGGCGGCGGCCAGCCCGGAGGCCAGGGCGGGCGTCCGGCCGGCCCGCCGCCGATCATCGTCCCGGACCAGAACCTGGTGGGCCAGCTCCTCGACCAGATGCAGCTCAAGCACGGCGTCGACGAGGAGGGCGACCTCACCGCCCCCTGGGAGGGCTTCCGCGTCTACTACATGTTCCGCGGCGAGCAGAAGGAGCTCTTCGCGGTCCGGGCGTTCTACGACCGCCCGTACCCGCTGGAGAAGAAGGGCGAGGTCCTCGACCTGATCGACGAGTGGAACCGTGAGACCCTCTGGCCCAAGGTCTACACCCACACCCACGAGGACGGCGTGGTCCGCCTGATCGGCGAGGCCCAGATGATCGTCGGCACCGGCGTCAACCTGGACTACTTCGTCACCACCACCGCCAACTGGACCCAGGCCGCCGTCGGCTTCGAGCAGTGGATCGTCGAGCGCCTCGGCCTCCAGGACGAGATCGAGGGCGAGGGCGGCGAGGACAAGCCGTCCGACGGCACCGACGAGAGCTGAGGCCTCCCCCGGACAGCCCTCCGTGCGGCCCGCCACCGGCACCCGGTGGCGGGCCGTCCTTGTCCCCGGACGCCTTCTGCCCCGAGGATGGGCCGACCACGAGCCGTAAGGAGCCGAGATGGGTGCGAGGCCGCTGCTGAACCGCCGACTGGCCGGGATGGGCACGACCGTCTTCGCCGAGATGTCCGCGCTGGCCACGGCCACCGGCTCGATCAACCTCGGCCAGGGCTTCCCGGACACCGACGGCCCCGAGGAGGTCCGCGAGGCCGCCGTCCGGGCCCTGCGCGAGGGCCGCGGCAACCAGTACCCGCCCGGCCCCGGCATCCCCGAGCTCCGCCAGGCGATCGCGGAGCACCAGCAGCGCCGCTACGGCCTCGGCTACGACCCGGACACCGAGGTGCTGGTCACCGCCGGCGCCACCGAGGCCATCGCCGCCGCCCTGCTCGCCCTGCTGGAGCCCGGCGACGAGGTGATCGCCCTCGAACCCTTCTACGACTCCTACGCCGCCTGCATCGCCATGGCCGGCGCCGTCCGCGTCCCGCTCACCCTGCGCGCCCCGGACTTCCGCCCCGACCTCGACGAGCTGCGCGCCCTGGTCACCCCGCGCACCCGGCTGCTGCTGCTCAACTCCCCGCACAACCCGACCGGCCTGGTCCTCACCCCCGACGAGCTCACCGCCATCGCCGAACTCGCCGTCGAACGCGACCTGCTGGTGGTCACCGACGAGGTCTACGAGCACCTCGTCTTCGACGGTGCCCACCACCCCGTCGCCGCCCTGCCCGGGATGCGCGAGCGCACCGTCTCCATCTCCTCGGCCGGCAAGACCTTCTCCTTCACCGGGTGGAAGGTCGGCTGGGTGACCGGCACCCCCGAACTGGTCACCGCCGTCCGCACCGCCAAGCAGTACCTCACCTACGTCAGCGCCGGCCCCTTCCAGTACGCCGTCGCCGAGGCCCTGCGGCTGCCCGACTCCTACTTCGACGCCTTCCGCGCCGACCTCCGCCACAAGCGCGACCTGCTCGCCGAAGGCCTCGCCACCGCCGGCTTCCGCGTCTTCCGCCCCGAGGGCACCTACTTCATCACCACCGACATCACCCCCCTGGGCGAGAGCGACGGCATCGCCTTCTGCCGCACCCTGCCCGAACGCTGCGGCGTCGTCGCCATCCCCAACGCCGTCTTCTACGACAACGTCGAAGCCGGCCGCCCCCTGGTCCGCTTCACCTTCTGCAAGCAGACCACCGTCCTGGAGGAAGCGGTCGACCGCCTTTCCCGGCTGTCCCGCCCCTGACTCGTCGCCGGAATCTCTCGCACGCCCTGACGATTCGTCAATTCATCTGGTGTGCCGTGCTTTTGTGCTGCCCTCCGGACAGTTCGTGCTGCCCGGGCGGCAGGGGCGGGTGGGGGTGGTGGGGTTGTGCGGGCGGGGGGACATGGGTGGGGCGCAGGGGACGCGTGGGCGGCGCGTGGGTGGTGTGCACGGCGCGCGGGCCGGGGTGAAGGGCGCGCGCGGTGCATAGTCGTACACCGGGTCGATCAGAGCATGGAAGCAGATGTGCTCGAAACGGTGAATGCTTGACAAAGTTGGGTAAATCACCGACGGACCCGGCGTATTCGTGCTTCTCTGCTGCTGAATCTCCAGCCGGAATCCCTCCTTCCACGGTCGGCCGCGCCCTGGACCGCACAGCCACGAACAGCCTCGCCTTTGCCTGGGCCTACTCGCTGCTGCTCGGCGGGCGCGCACGGAGCTGAAACGCGGAGCCGAGCATGCTCACCACTTTGCAGACCTCCTACACGGACACCCGCGCGGGTGACCTGGCCTGGTGCCTGGGCGGCGAACCGCTGCCCGCCCTCGCGGTCCGCGACCTGAGACTCGACGGCCCCGGCCACCCCGGCCCGCCCGGCACCCTCCAGCTGCGGCTGCTGGGCGCCTCCCACCAGGTGGTGATCGCCGCCGGTCCCGGCCACTGCCTGGAGACCGTCGCCTGTCTGCCCGGCCGCCGCACGCCGCTGCCCGCCCGGGTGGCCAAGCAGGTGGACGGCTGGGAGTACGAGTTCGCCGCCCGGATCGAGGCGCTGCCTCCGCACGACTTCGCGGCCCGCGCGCAGGAGTTGCTGGCCCTGGTCGAGGGGCACCCGCGCGGGCTGGCCGGCGTCTTCCCCGGCAATCCCAGCGCCTTCACCGCGCTGGTCGCCCAGGGCGGCGCGGACCGGCTGCTCTGGCGCACCTGGCACGCCTATCCGCAGGAGGGGCAGCTGGTCTGCACCCGGTCCTCGCTGGTGGTGCCCCGATGACCGGCGCCGGTGACGCGACCGTCGGCGACGAGCCGCCCATAGCCCGGCCCACCGGCTTTCATTCGCACGCAGGAACGATTCGTCAACCTGCCGTACCGCGCTGTCCGTCGAATGGGCGCAGCCGTCCGTCCCGCACGTCGCCTAGCGTTTGTTCGTGATCAATCATCCGGCCGGTCCGCCGCCCGCACAGCCGAGCCTCGACCTCGACGACGGCAGCCCGCCCCGGCCCGGGCGGAGCCCGGCCCCGCTGCCCGCCCGCCGCCGCTCCCGGCTGCGCGCCCGCCCCGAGCTGGCCCGGCTGGTCGTCCTGCTGGCCGCGTTCGTCTGTGCTGCCTGCGGGCTCGTCTACGAGCTGGAACTCGTGGCCCTCGGCGACTATCTGCTCGGGGACTCGGTCACCCAAACCTCGGTCGTGCTCTCCGTCATGGTGTTCGCGATGGGCCTCGGCTCGCTGCTCGCCAAACGGTTCACCCGCCGACCGGCCACCGCCTTCGCCCTGGTCGAGTGCGCCCTCGCGCTGACCGGCGGCCTGTCCGTCCTGGCGATCTACTCCTGCTGGGCCTGGGTCGGCCACCACCAGGCCGCCGTCATCGGGCTGACCTGCCTGATCGGCGTCCTCATCGGCGCCGAGATCCCGCTGCTGATGACCCTCGTCCAGCGGATCCGCCGGGAGGACGCCGGACGCGCTGCCGCCGACCTGTTCGCCGCCGACTACGTGGGCGCGCTGATCGGCGGGCTCGCCTTCCCGTTCCTCATCCTGCCCGTGCTGGGCCCCGGCAGCGGCGCGCTGGTCACCGGCGCGGTCAACGCCGTCGCCGGGGCCGCCGTGGTGCTCTGGCTCTTCCGCGAGGAACCCGCGCCCCGGGTGCGGCTGCTGCTCTGGGGCGGTTGCGGGCTGGTGCTGGCCCTGCTCGCCGCGGCGTCCGCCTGGTCCGACGCGGTCGAACGCGCCGCCCGGCAGGCCCTGTACGGCGGGCAGGTCCGCTCCGTCAGCCAGAGCCGCCACCAGGAGATCGTGCTCACCGGCCCCGCCGAGGGCCCGCTGCGGCTCTACCTCGACGGCCGGCTCGCGGTCTGCGGGCCCGACGAGTACCGGGGCAACGAGGGCCTGGTCCACCCCGCGATGGCCGCCGGGCCGGACGCCCGGGTGCTGCTGCTCGGCGGCGGGGACGGGCTGGCCCTGCGGGAGGTGCTGCGGCACCGCGGCGTGCGCTCGGTGCTGGTGGTCGACCACGACCCGGCGCTCCCCCGGCTGGCGCGTACCGACCCCGGCCTCGCCGCGCTCTCCGGCCGCTCGCTGGACGATCCCCGGGTGCGCACCGCCCAGGCCGACCCGCTGGAGTGGCTGCGCACCGTCCGCCCCGGCCCCGGGGAGTCCTTCGACGTCGTGCTCGCCGACCTGCCCGCACCCGCCGACGGCGGGCCGGTGACGTTCCACTCCCAGGAGTTCTACGGCCTCACCACCCGGCTGCTCGCCCCCGGCGGACGGCTGGCCGTCCGCGGCGGCGACGAGCAGCACGGGTGGCAGGGGCTGTGGCAGGCGGAGTCGGGGCTGCGGGCCGCCGGGCTGCGGACCGTCCCGTACGCGGTGGCGGGCAGTGCGACGGCCAGCTGCCGCCCGGGGCCGGAGGGCAGCCAGAGCTTCCTGCTCGCCGCGGCCGCCCAGCCGCCGCTCACCCTCGCGCCGGACGCGCCGCCACCGCGCGCCCTCACCCCGGACACCCTGCGCACCTCCGCCGCGCGTCTCACCGCCCTCCGCCCCCTCCACCCGCCCGCCGCCCTCACCCTCCTCGGCCCGCACTGACGCGGGAGCAGCCCCCCCGTAGCCCCCCGCGGCTCCCGGGCAGGCCGCGGGCACCGGCGGGAACGCACGGGCCCGCGGGCCTGCGGGGCGGCGGCGCGCAGGCAGGTCGGGGACAGGGCGGGGCCGGGAGCGGGGTTCGGTCGGTAGGCTCCGTGGCATGGAGCATGAGGTTGTCGTCCCGATGCCGGCCGGGCAGGTCCGGCAGGCCCTGCAGGATCCGGCGCTGCTGGCGCGTTCCGTGCCGGGGCTGAGCACCGAACCCGCCGCCGTCGGCAGTGGCGGGGCGGAGGAGATCGGCGGGCGGCTGAAGCTGCGGATCGGCACCTCCACCATCACCTACAAGGGCGTGCTCTCGCTGATCGAGGGCCGCGAGGGCGTGCTGACCGCGTTCGCCGAGGGCCAGGAGGCGCGCGGCAGCGGCGAGGCGACCGCGACGGTCCGGATCAGCGTCGCCGAGGGCGCCGGGGAGGGGACCGCGGTGGTCCGCTTCACCGGTGACCTGAGCGCCACCGGGCGGCTCGCCGAGTTCGACGGCGAGACGCTCGCCACGGCCGGCCGCCGGCTGCTGGACCGCTTCGCCGCCGCCCTGACCTCCCCGGAGGACGAGGCCCCGGCCGACGGGGCGGACCTCGACGGTGACACCGAGGACGAGCGCGACGACGCGGCGGCGCAGGCGGAGGAGCCGGACGGGGAGGCCACCGTGGTGTTCCTGGAGGACCGCCAGGAGGACCGCGAGGACGAGCCCGGCGACGACCTCGACGACGACCTCTCCGACCTCATCGCCTTCTCCGACGACGACGCCGAGCGCTTCGGCCTCCCGGTCGGGAACGCCGGCGCGGACGCCGACGACGTCGACGAGCCCGCCGGACCCGCCGCGGCCGGGGAGCCCGCCGCCGGCGCCGAGGAGGAGGTCTCCGCCGAACTCCCCGCCGAGCCGCCGTTCGGCTACGAGCAGGAGCCGGTGCTCGGCGGCCCGGTGCGCCGCAGCATCGTCGGCCGCTCCGCCGAGGAGGTCGACCACGCCCCGCCGCGCGGCCCGTACGCGCCGGCCCTGCCGGCCCGCAGTGCCAAGGCCCGGGCGGCCTCCCGCTGGGGCGGGGACGTCGGCGGCATCGTGGTGCCGGGCGTCGGCGGCCGCAACGCGGTGCCGTGGATGATCGGCGGCGGGGTGGCCCTGCTGGGCGGCGCGGTGGTGCTGGTCAGGGCCCTGCGGCGGCGCTAGCGCCGATCGCGGGGCAGGCGGTCGCAGGGCCTAGACTGGACGCTCATGAGCAACGACCGCGACGCCCTGCTGGCACAGATCAAGGACAAGGCCGTCGTCCACGGCAAGGTCACCCTCTCCTCCGGCAAGGAGGCCGACTACTACGTCGACCTGCGCCGGATCACGCTGGACGGCCAGGCCGCTCCGCTGGTCGGCCGGGTGATGCTGGACGCCACCGCCCACCTGGAGTACGACGCCGTCGGCGGGCTGACCCTGGGCGCCGACCCGGTCGCCGCCGCGATGCTGCACGCCGCCGCCGCGCGCGGCCGCGAGCTGGACGCGTTCGTGGTCCGCAAGGCCGGCAAGGCGCACGGCCTCCAGCGCCGGATCGAGGGCCCGGAGGTCAAGGGCCGCCGGGTGCTGGCCGTCGAGGACACCTCCACCACCGGCGGCTCGGTGCTGACCGCCGTCGAGGCGCTGCGCGAGGCGGGCGCCGAGGTGGTCGGCGTCGCGGTGATCGTCGAGCGCGGCGGCGCCGCCGCGGTCGAGGCCGAGGGCCTTCCGTACGTCACCGCCTACACCCTGGAGGACCTGGGCCTCTGAGCCCGTCCCCCCTCCCCGCACGACGAACGGCCGGGGCCGGTGTGTTTC